>CAYRIF010000150.1:0-1629 GCA_964424205.1 uncultured Roseivirgaceae bacterium
ACCATGGGGATGGGGACGCAGACCTTGGGGTTGGTTTATGGGATAGTTTATTGTTAGTGAACATACTGACAATCAAAAGTCGCAACTTGCTCACAAATAATATTTTATCTAAAGTCTTTCTCATTGCCTTTATTCATTTACATTTATTGCGTCAATTTCCCATTCCATAGGTATAATGCTCTTTGAAGTCGGTGCCGACATGCCTGGTGGACGATAGATAAATTCCATTTTATAGCTACCAGCAAGGATTCTTGAAAAGTCGTTGAAATATATGGCTTTACAGGCTGCAGGAATTAAATCATTATTTACCTGCTTAAATACCTTATCCATGTCATTTTTAAGTTGCAAAAAATCTGCATGTGCATAGTAACTTACGTCGTACCAAAATATATTCCTTAATCCCTGGGTTGATACCGTTCCTGAAATCATCTGTTGCACGTCATTATTAAGGTCTCCTGTATAGTACTGATTTCTGAATTTTTTCAATGGAATGAGTCCATGTTCAGATACATTTCTAACTATCTTAAAAGTATTTGAATTGTATTTGAAAGGATGGTTCTCATAAATCTGAGGGTAAAGTTTTGTACGCAACCAATTATCAGCCTCCACTTCGTCAAAAGGTATTGAATTTACTTCAATCATGGGCAGTATATTTTCTGTAGAAGTTAGTTCAAACTTATCAAACGTTTCCTCCAGGTTTAGCATAACACCTAGTAATCTTGTGTCAGTGGCTGGCATATATTTAACCACATCTTTGGAAGGTATCTGCGCCATTTTCTCGGTAAAAGTATTGTAGCGACTGACCCTAAAATAACTATCATAGAGGTCTTTGCTTGTGGCATTGGTAAGTCCACCGATAATGGATTTCTCCACTTTGGTAATGGTAGCGCGGTCGTCAGTCGAGAGGTCTTTGGTAGTCTTAGCCACGTTATTGTTCAATGCCAGTTCCTGACTTTTTACAACGCGCCACACTGATAGACGGTATGCCTTCTCTCTGCTCAGCCCTGTAGGCATGTCAAAACTAAGCCGTGCATTGATAGTATCTGCTTTCAATGCTACTTTGATGGTATCACCCATGGGCATCTCGTTGAAAAACACCTGGTAGTCAACCTGTTGACTGTTGTGTTTGCCACGCCACAGGTATGACTGGGCTTGGTTAAGCTTGATATAACCATGTGGATATTCATTTTGATAGTAGTTGTACTGCCCATTTTGTGGATAGCTATAAACCACATTGGTCGGGTCAATATAATCCGGTGCTTTATCTGTTACAAAAGAAAGCTCTTTAATTTCTTCTGCCAACTGACCATTGGAAGTCATGTTGACATAACCACCATTTTTATATTCTTGCCAGTGCGCTTTTACTTTTATTTTTACGGTGGTTTCTGAAGGCAACACATCCTTAGGGCTAAATGCCACGAGGTCTTTTTCATCATTCCACTTTAGTTTCCCTTCGATCTCCTTGTTATTATGCAACACCTTGAAGTAGTCAAAAGCTATTTTATATTTCTTGGTGCTTTCACCATCGCTGACAGGGATGCTTTTGCCAATAGGCAATTCAAATAGTACTTGTGGCACATTGAATACACTTACTTTGGCATCGCCCTCGTCAGGAGTAATTTGCTTGAC
>CAYRIF010000150.1:1729-9019 GCA_964424205.1 uncultured Roseivirgaceae bacterium
GGCGTACCCAGGTATACCCACCAGTTATGATTACCGAAGTGCAGTACCGTAAATATATTAACCGATGCAATTTTATCTGAACCAAAAGTAGCCCCAAACTCCGCATGTAATTCTTTATTTTCAAAATCATAAGCAACCAACGCCTCACCCCCCACTTTTGAGACAGGTTTACCCTTACTATCTTGTTTTGGCATGAGGTGCACCTTCCCACCGATTTCTATAAATTTCAATCCAAAATGCTCGTTCATTTCAATGGCAAGCGACCCTTCGACCAACGTGCTTTTTCCGCCTGGTGATAAGACCAAATCCATAAATGCTGAAATGCCACCCCCTTCAATCTTTTCATAATTTAATTTTGACGCTGGCGGTGTGTATATGGTGTCATTCTCAGATGGTGGTGGTACATAGGGATGCTTGCTATATATGCTTTCATGCAGTACATCTTTATTGGTAGGATGCATATTATAAGCAAAACCACCAGCTAATCTTTTAATAGTCCCTGGTCCTAGCTCAACCTTTTGTGTAGAAGCTTCCGCATCATAAAGCGCATCAAAATACCAGTAATCAGTTCCATTACTAGAAGAAAACATGCCGTTTGCTCCAAACGCTAATGCTGGTTTTCCTTTTTTGCTAGCCCCTAATGTTACCTTTAAGTCTCCTTGAAAGCCATTATCAAACTTATCTCCTTCACTAAAAAAATCAGCACCTCCTACTACTTTCAGCACACCAATATTGGCTTCAATTTTTAATCTTTTAATTTTACTGTTTGTGATACGCCATCGTTGCTGTCCTTGGGTATCTCCATCCGTGCTTTTTTCTATGACACCATCTAGCCGTAATCCGGTATTCCCAGAAAAGAGGTTACCTTCCCCCCCTTTCCCCATCAAAGCGATACCCCCATCAATATCAATGCTATACCTACCCTCGTTAAAAGCAAAACCTAAATTATCTAAACTAAAAGCAAAAGGGCCTATTTTTGCAGATGCCACTGGTCCATTTCCTGAAGAGGTCAGTGCGAAATTTCCTGATTTCACATAAGGGGCTTTGGAAATAATATTAAAATTTTGGAAAGCGATGTCTGGTATTTCTACTTTATCGCTTTGTTTGATACTTATTAATCCATGCAGCATGGCATCGGCATATAGTTCCCCATCTTTTTTGACCAGTTTTATTCTAGAGGTCTTGTCCAATCGCATGGTGGCCAATAAAGCCGACGCCTCAATTTCTTCAGTAGTTTCAATTTCAAAAGAATAATTGACTTGTTCATTTTCATCTTTAAATATGAGGGCGTCATATGCCAATTTGCTCTCATTTTTGCTAAAAGGTAAGACAATCGATCCGCCCATGCCCCCTCCTACTAATTTATTCTGGTGAATATTTAAATACAAATCTTTAATGGAAAGTGGCCAGCCACCCGCCTGCCCTTCATTGATAGACAATACGTTTTGTAGCGAAACAGCACCGGTAAAACCTTCCTGGTCTAAAATAATTCCTTCAATGGCAAACGCTGATTTTTCGGTCGTGTTTTTATTCGATTTCAAAAATTTAGGAATAATAATACTTGCCTGTTCGGCATAGAAACCTTTCCACAAAGGGCCTAATTTATTGATGGTTTCAGCATATAGTGGCACGCCAACAATCCCATCGGGATTGGTATTTTCGCTCATATCCATCGTTGCTTTTTCTATTCTAAAAGTGAAGTCCTCAATGCCTTTCACTTTAAAAGCTGGGAAACTCACTTCGGTGAGCAAATTACTAAAATCTTTTCCTTCCACAGAAAATTCCGCCCTGACATTTTTATAAGGATAATCCTTATTATTGTACTGCTTCTCAGCCTCTCGGTCCACCATGAGATTTCCTTCTAAAAACTCAAAATAACCACTGAGTTTAAAACGCTCAAAGCCCCCACAACCCCATGCTATATAGGTTTTATCCCTGCCTGGATCTAAGCCAAGCTTAAATTTTTTACCTGCATTTTGTGATTTATTGACGACTTCGGCAAGGTATAATTTAGAGGTGCCCGTGCCTCCTCCAAATCCATTTTTTGATACTTGAATATTTTCACCTACAAAATAAAGAATATCACCAGTTGGCGCAAAAGGAACTTGCACAAAAACATCAACTGATGTACCCTGGTTTGTGGTGCGCCCTTTCATAATCAATACCACCACTTGATTGGCAGTGCCATCCCCACTCCTGATGAGCCCCAGCGGTAGATTTTCCACATTTTCTTCTCCAAAACTGGAAACAATTCTGTTTTCCTCAAATATTTTTTTATATAGTTGATCAATAGTCACTGGTTTATCAGGTGCATTTACGGGAGATGCCATCCAGTTTTCATCAAGATTGTAACCGTAAGATTGTTCAACAACGGTTGCAAGATGATGTTTCGGGCTGTTGGTAGCATACAGACTTTCAGCAACTATAAAAAACGCAAGTAAGAAGTATAAATGTTTCAAAAAATTAGTGTTTTGGTGTAAAATCCTCTTTCCCGTACAAATAATTTGTACTCTTTTCAACCAACAAAGCATTAGTTTTATGCTAAAAAATGTGCTGGTTAACCATAAAGGTAGTATCAATTACGGAAAAAAAAAATTATATCGCAAAAATTTAGACTAAAGCACCTTCAAATAATTATCCACAAGTAAAATTACTGCGACTTCCAATCAATGGTGCTATTCAAACAAAAAACATCTCTTAAAAACTACTTCTCCTTCCATTTTGAAAGCGCATAAAAATACCCAAAAGAAACTTCCAAGGATTGATTTTTGGAGAAAGTAGGATCCGTGGCGTCTTTTTCGTCAATGATATTTGCCAGTCCTTGCATAAATTTTACGGTGCCTTGAAAGGTTCCAATCTTAGTGTCTAGACTTAAACCGCCACCGCCACCGAGTCCAAATTCAAAGCGCTTATCATCAGCAATCATATAATGAAATAATACTTTATCATTTTCACTTTCCAATACTGAATTTTCTTTGGCAGCATTCAGATAAGATAAAAATAGGCCTCCAATCAGAAACGGCTTTAGCTTTCCATCACCGATTCTAATATGTGTCATAATAGGCATCTGAACATAATTGAGGGTTGACTTAAATTTTTCGCCTGAGGCTAGCACTTGCGTCCATCCTTTCTGCGTAAAGTTTAGTTCTACCTGTAAGCCCACATGTTTTTGATTAAAATACTTGAAAGCAATACCAGTCAAGTTACCCGCTTGCAGCGCTTGCCTAAAAACAGTATTAAATGTATTATCAAGGTCACTGAACGATACTTGCGAAAATGTTACTCCTTGTTTGATTCCAATGGATGTTTGTCCATAGGAAACTTCCGTTAAGAAGCATAATACACAAACTGCAATTATTGTTTTTAATTTGTACACTGGGTATTTTCCTTAAACCAATTTTGGCATTCTTCCAATTCAATTTTTCCAGACGCAACTTCTAATGTAAATTGGACTAGTAATTCTATATTTGTGCTTCCTATTTCAGGTGTCAACTTTCCACTTTTAGTGATTGTCTTTTTAATCTCCTCATTCAGCACACATTTATTCATCTTCAAAAACAAAAGCGCTGAAGCCAATCCTGCACGCTTATTTCCATCATGAAAAATATGACCATTAATTATAGTGTACATATATACTCCTGCTTTTTCATAAATCTCTTTGTAAAGTGGCTGACCAAATATAGAAGACTTAATGGCATCTACTAAATAGTCTAGGGGGTCTTCGTTCAGTATATTGAATGGCGGCACAAATTTTCCCCCATGCTTTTCTACTGTCATTTCATTGACTAGTAGTATATCTTCCTTCCTCAGATGTTTCATATTTCTCAAGCAAGTTCATTAAAGGCATCATCATATTTATCAAAGTCATCACCTATCATCTTTTTCAGCTTTTCCCTTCTTTTTCCATGCTCTTTAGTCTCTAATACCTTATTTTCAATAAGAATTTCTTTTATTGCTTCTTTAAAAAGATGAATATCTTCCTTCAATAGTTCCTTTACTATTTCCTTTAGGGTTGTCCTATCCAAATTTTCTAAGTTCATATTCTCAATATTTAGTTTATTGATTCCTTATAATTTTCTTATTTGACAATACAAATGTACAGTTTTTTAGCATGCTATTAATAAACATTATAAGCATAATAAAATAACCTAATCGCAAATCCTATCAACGCAATACCTGCCACCTTATTTACAATTTTGATAATTTCAGGTGTAATGGTATCACTCAACTTATGTGCCAGATATGCCTTGGTATTATCAGTAATAAAAACTGTCACTACAATCGTACCAAAAAAAAGAATTAGCTCCTGTTTATTATAACCATAATCGACCGTTGCCATACTCACCACTCCTATCCAAAATATTAACACAAATGGATTGATTCCGTTAACCATAAAACCTTTAAGTACCTCTTTAAATCCATTAGATTTATTAAAGTCGGCAGGCCGTTTCTGTTGTACACTTACCTGCTTCGTCAAATTTACCAATCCAAAACCCAACATAATTACACCGCCTACAAGTCCTAATCCGGTCTTAAAGTACGTATTATCAAGCAACTGAGATATGCCCACATAACAAATGAAAATATAAAATCCATCACTTACGGCTATGCCAATGGCCATTCTGAAACCTGCGTAATACCCTTTTTCCATACTTGTTTGGATAAGGGCGAAAAAAACAGGCCCAATCATTACGGTCAGGATTAGTCCAAAAAGAAATCCGTTAGAAATTATACCTACATAATTCATGATAAAACACCCCTGGCTCTAAAAAATATTAGATTCTTGTAAAAATTGTTGCCATGCGGTAAGCTGGTTTTTTTTCATCACCCTAGGAAATTTATTTTGTCCACCCTCTTTCCCTTGTTTTTTCATCCAATCATAAAAGGTAGCAGTCGGTAAAATATCCACATAAACTTCTTTCAACGCCGCTGATCTTTCTACCGCATAATCATCGTTGATTTTCTTAAGATAATTGTCCAATGCTATTCTAAAAGTTTCAGCATTTACCTGGTCATCCGATCCTATGTACCAATGATGTGCAAAAAGGGAACCATGCGGAATTCCAGCCACGGTAAATTCCTTCACCACAATATTGAGCTCATTCGATACAAACTCAACGGCTTTGGTCATATTATCTACCGAAAGATGTTCGCCACACAAGCTCAAAAAATGTTTCGTTCTACCAGTAATTACAATTTCACCATCTTGTACCGAAACAAATTTTATGACATCGCCAATCAGATATCGCCATGCACCTGCGCAAGTAGAAATCAACAGGGCATACTCCTTATCCTCCAGCACCTCATCAATCATTATTGTTTCAGGGTTATTCACAATTTCCCCGTTCTCATCAAAGTTTCGCTCGTTAAATGGCACAAATTCGTAAAAAATACCGCTATTTAGCACCAAACGCATCGATTTTCTATCTGGAAATGCCTGAAAGGCTATAAAACCTTCAGAGGCTAAATAGGTTTCAATATAGGTTAGTGGACGGGAAAATAATTTCTCAAATCCCTTACGATAAGGCTCGAATGCTACTCCCCCGTGTACATAAATCGCCAAGTTAGGCCAGATATCATGAATCGTCTCTACCTTATAATAATCAATGATTTTCTCTACCAAAATTTGTATCCATGCCGGCACACCTACCAGCACGCCAATATCCCACTCCTTTGCATTTCTAGTAATTTCATCCAATTTGAAATTCCAATCTTTCTCCTGCGATATTTTTTTTCCAGGCTTGTAAAAGTGTTGAAACCAAAATGGTATTTGACTTGCCGTAATGCCACTCAAATCACCGGAAAAATAGGTGCCATTATAATTGAGGTGCGTGCTACCTCCCAACATCAATATGCCCTTATTGTACAATGAATCGGGCAAATCATATCTTGACAATGACATGATTTGCCGTACACTCGTCTTTTTTACGGCTCTTAGCATTTCTTTGGTAATGGGAATATACTTAGATGATGACCCCGAAGTACCCGAACTTAAAGCAAAATATTTAATTCGTCCCGGCCAACAAATATTATTTTTACCCTCTCGTGTCTTATACCACCACTCATCATAAATCTTGTTATAACAAAAAATAGGAACATTGGTTTTGTATTTATTATAAAAGCTCTTTTGGTCTTTTCTAAATTCCTTAAGTACCTCGTCAAACAGATAGAACTTCGCGAATTCAGTCTGACTGGCTTCTATCAGTAATTTTTGCAACTCTAGTTTTTGCAAATCAAAGGGAGACGAGTACTTTTGCTCTAAGCTCTCACGAATGCTAATCCCTTTTTTTAATAAAGTCCCAAGTATTGCCATATATATTTCTGCGGATTTCTGTTTCTTCTTGAAAGCTATTAAATTTACAACAACTAATAATAGCCCCGAGAAAAACTAAAGTATGAATATAGGAGAAAATCTTCAACTATTTCAAAAAAAAATAGAAGAAAATAACTGCAAACTCATTGCGGTGAGTAAAACGAAACCAAATCAAGCTATTTTAGAAGCCTATGCTACGGGGTTTAGGGATTTTGGAGAGAATAAAATTCAAGAGTTAGTAAGAAAATCGGAAGCGTTGCCAAAAGACATTAGATGGCATATGATAGGACATTTGCAGCGCAACAAAGTCAAATATATCGCTCCGTTTGTACACCTCATTCATGCAGTAGATAGCTTGAGATTACTCAAAGAAATCAACAAGCAAGCTAAAAAGTCAGATAGAACAATTAGTTGCCTTTTACAAATTCACATTGCACAAGAATCTTCAAAATTTGGAATGAATGAATCAGCGTTGTTTGAATTGTTACAATCTTCTGAACTAGCAAATTTGAATAACATTACAATAAAAGGCTTAATGGGCATGGCTACTTTTACAGATGATAAAACCCAAGTCAGGAATGAATTTAGGTCCTTGAAAGTCATCTTTGAAAAGGTAAAAAAAGAAATCAACCACCCACATTTAGACCTACAAGAGCTATCTATGGGTATGAGTGCTGATTATGAAATTGCTCTCGAAGAGGGATCAACCATGATACGCGTAGGCAGTGCTATTTTTGGACAAAGGGAGTAGGGAATAGAAAAGAGAGAAGAGAGAAGAGAGAAGAGAGAAGAGAAAAGAGAAAAGAGAGAAAAGAAATAAGACTCAGGATTTAGGACAAAATAACTTATATGAACCTTAAATGCCTTATATGGTGAGGGGAATAGAAAAGAGAGAAGAGAAAAGAGAGAAAAGAGAAAAGACATAAGACTTAGGAGTTAGGACAAAATAACTTATATGTACCTTAAATGCCTTATAT
>CAYRIF010000151.1:0-3652 GCA_964424205.1 uncultured Roseivirgaceae bacterium
ACTAATAGAAAGTGGAAAATCGAAGGAGGAGGCAGAAAAAGAAGCCCCTATTTTATTAGAAGCACAAGAAATGCTGGTAAAATGGGAGCAAAAAGACCCTGAAGTGTATAAACTGTGGGAGATGATGAATGGTTGGGTGTATGATGGTTTTGCGGTAACTTATAAAACAATGGGGGTTGACTTCGACAAACTTTATTATGAATCGGCAACCTATTTATTGGGCAAGGACATTATCAAAGAGGGATTGGAGAAGGGTATTTTTTATCAGAAGGAGGATGATTCGGTTTGGGTAGATTTAACTGCGGAGGGGCTAGACCAAAAAATATTGCAACGGTCTGACGGAACGTCGGTGTATATGACGCAAGACATTGGTACAGCCATCATGCGCTTTAATGATTTTCCGAAAATTGAACGGCAGATTTATACAGTTGGAAATGAGCAAGATTATCATTTCAAAGTTTTATTTATTATACTAGATAAGCTTGGCTATACTTGGGCAAAGGATTGTTTCCACCTTTCGTATGGCATGGTGGACTTGCCTTCTGGGAAAATGAAATCACGAGAAGGGACAGTGGTTGATGCAGATGATTTGATGGCAGACATGATTAAGACGGCCGAAGAAAGAACAGTGGCTTTGGGGAAAATTGATGATTTTGATGAGGCGCAGGCAAAGGAATTATATTATACCATCGCTATTGGTGCGTTGAAGTATTTCATACTGAAAGTAGACCCTAAAAAGCGTATGCTTTTTAATCCTGAAGAGTCTATAGATTTTCAAGGAAATACGGCGCCCATTATTCAATATACCCACGCCAGGATTTCATCCATTTTAAGAAAAGCCAAGCAATTAGGAATTGAATCATCGGATTATCAGATTACTGAATTGCAAGATTCAGAAGTGAAAGTGATTGTGATGCTTGCCAACTTTCCTCAAAAGATAGCTTTGGCAGCAACAGAATATGCACCATATTTGATTGCACAGTATGCCTATGATTTGGTTAAAGAATATAATAGATTTTATGCCGAAGTCTCTATTTTTAACGAATCTGATGATGAAAAATTAAAATTCAGAATAGCATTTTCTGAAGTAGTAGCACAGACCATTAAGATGGCAATGAATTTATTAGGAATTGATGTTCCTGAAAGAATGTAAAAAATATTTTAAGCCGTATAAATTTTGACAACAAACATAAAATCTTGGATATCGGCCTTTAGGCTGCGAACGTTACCTTTGGCGATTGCCGGGATAGGTATGGGTGGATTTTTGGCGGCTTCGGTAGGTGGATTCCAGTTGGATATATTTTTGTTGACTATTCTAACGGCTATCTTATTACAGATTTTATCCAATGTGGCAAATGACTATGGCGATAGTATCAATGGTGCTGATAATGAAGAAAGGGTAGGACCGTCAAGAGCAGTGCAAGATGGTTTGATTTCTTCTGCCGCAATGAAAAGTGCGATGATTATTTTTATAGTGTTGTCACTTGTGTCTGGCGTGACGTTGCTTTATGTGGCATTTGGTTGGAACGTGCAAGGATTTTCTGTTTTTTTGGGATTAGGACTACTTTCTGTTTTAGCAGCCATTGCATATACAGTGGGTAAAAAACCTTATGGCTATATTGGATTAGGAGACATTTCGGTATTGATATTCTTTGGATTGCTGGGTGTGATTGGCTCATTTTATTTACAAACAAAAATACTTAGTTGGCAATATTTTCTACCTGCTCTTAGTTGTGGTCTGTTTTCAATTGCTGTATTAAACGTAAATAATATCAGAGATATTGAATCTGATACATTGGCAGGTAAGTACTCAATCCCGGTACGTATAGGGCGAAAAAAAGCCATCAAATACCATTGGTTTTTATTGATAGCTGGCTTTTCTTCTGCAGTGATTTATACAATTCTCAATTTTGAGTCTATTAATCAGCTGTTGTTTTTGGCAGTAGTGCCCATGCTTTTTAAGAATGGTATTGCAATTGCAGAAAAACCCTCGTCCCAATTAGACCCATACCTTAAGCAGATGGCAATGACCACGCTATTTTTTGTGCTTAGTTTCGGTACTGGACTATTAATTACCTAAAAAAAGAAGAAAGCTCTTTTTTCTTACAAGGCATGCTTATTATCATTCTTTCTTATGACATTTGTCATCGAATAACTAACTATGAATCAGTAATTTTATAAAGAACAAAATAAAACATATATATCATGGAAAAGATACTAGTACCTATCGATTTTTCGAAAGAGTCATTTCATGCGCTTGACCTGGCTTATCAAATTGCTAGAAAGACGGATGAGAATAAATTAATCCTACTTAATGTCATTGAACATCCCTCAGGGGCTACGTTTAGTGCCATGGGTGCCGGATTACCAACGCACATGAGTGATAATTTATATATTTTACAATTGCTAAAAAGGGTGAAAACGGACTTACAAGCTATCATGGATGATCCTCAGTATGCAGGTACTGATATTGTATATGATATAAAAATTGGTAATCCATACAAGGGAATATCTGAGACGATTGTAGAGCACGAGGCCGATTTAGTCATTATGGGTACTACTGGAGTTAGTGGATTCGACGAAGTATTTATAGGTTCTAATGCAGAGAAAGTAGTTAGATATGCAAAATGTCCTGTGATTACGGTGAGAAATAAAGTAAATATTACAGATATTGGTGACATAGTTTTTGCAAGTAGCTTTAAAGGTGATGCTGGTGATTATATAGCTAGACTGAAAAAATTACAGAAAAGATTCTTGGCAAAACTACATTTGGTAAAAATCAACACGCCAAATAATTTTGAAAGAGATAAAGTAAACATGCAGTTGCTTGAGTCGTATGCGAAAACCAATGAATTAGAGAATTATGAACTCCATACTTATAACGATATCACCGAAGAGGATGGTATCATAAGTTTTGCAGAAGAGATTAATGCAGATATGATTGCTATGACCACACACGGACGGACAGGATTGGCGCACCTATTCAGTGGCAGTATTGCTGAAGATGTGATAAATCATGCCAAACGCCCTGTGTGGACATTCCATCATCGGTAATTTAGCAAACCGAACAGTTTTTCCCTGTACACCGAAGCCTTGGCGTAGGAGTAAAAACCTGTCAGTTTCCTTGTTCGTCACCTATTTTTTAGGAGAGTCATGTTCAAAGAAGGATATTTCTTATTGAGTTTCTCTAAACATGTAGTAATTTGCAGCAATGGTAAAAAAGAACCAACATAAAAACAGACAAGGAGTAGTTTATTCTACCAATGAGAATTATGTATATGACAATCCTTTTAAGGAATTATCGAATACGCCTAAATCAAAGCAGCAGCTCAAAGTGATGATAGACAAAAAGCGGAGGAGAGGAAAGCAAGTCACATTGGTCACGGGTTTTACAGGTATGAGAAAAGACCTCGAAGCGCTAGGGAAACTTTTGAAATCAAAATGCGGTGTAGGCGGTACTGCCAAAGATGGTGAAATCCTGATTCAAGGAAATTTTAAAGACAAAGTATATGATATCCTTGTTGCTGAGGGTTATACGGTAAAAAAAGCAGGATGATATTTTAGCGTCACCACGCTAAGATTATAATGATTTTCTTGTTAACCAATATTACCGCTTCCCCTCAAAATCAATCGATGTAGGACGGTAATATTT
>CAYRIF010000151.1:3752-8908 GCA_964424205.1 uncultured Roseivirgaceae bacterium
ATCATAATTTTCCCATGCTTCTGAACAATTTTTTCTACTTTATTTACAAAATAGATATAATCATTTTTCTTGGTGACGTGGCTTTCATCACCTCCGATGTGAAAGTAAGGGCCAGGAGTCATTACCGATATTTCTCTGACAACATCATCTATAAAAGCATAAACGGTATCTTTTCTAGCATCAAACGTACTAAATCCGACTTTTATACCTGTGTATAATTTTGGAATTTTTCCATTGCCATTTAGTATTGGATAGGACACTGAAGCGGCATTGGTATGTCCAGGCATGTCAACTTCAGGAATGATAGTGATGTATCTAGTCGCTGCATAATTCACAATTTCTTTATAATCTTCTTGTGTATAAAATCCGCCAGAAGCGCCTCCTACCTCTGTGCTGCCACCAATCTCTGTGAGCTTTGGCCATGACTTAATTTCAATGCGCCATCCTTGATCATCGGTGAGGTGTAAATGCAGCATATTCATTTTATAATACGCCATAATATCTATGTATTTTTTCACATCCTTCACACTGAAAAAATGCCGTGCTACATCAAGCATAGCGCCGCGGTATCCAAAGTTGGGACTATCATTAATCTCGCCTGTAGGTATTAACCACATTTTATGTGTGGTAAGTGTGTCATTACTTTTATGAGGAATGATTTGGCGTAATGTTTGGATACCTCTAAAAGCACCTTCAGCAGAGGAAGCATTTATAATGATAGAATCTTTTCCAATGAGCAATTGATAGGCTTCGTCATTTGTTGTCGTGCTATTTTCTATTTTGTTGATATAAATAATCCTATTATTAGTCTCTGATAGCGTATCGTTTACTGGAATGTCAAGACTTGTTTTAGATTTTATTTTTTGAGATAGAAAAAGCCCCACATTAGCAAAGTCATTATCATTTTTTGAGGTATGGATGACGGAATTGTTATCCAAGGAAAAAGCGGTGTTGGTAGCCGTCACTTTTAGAGGCATTGGAATCATGCTTGATTTGGTCAAGTCAGTTGCAGGGAAAGTGATTTCTTTTTTCGGTTCTTGACAGGACATAAGTACAACAAATCCTAAGATAAAAAGGGGTAAGTTTTTGATGTTTTTTTCTAGCACAGCATTTATATTTTTAGGGTAATGATAATTTTTATAATTGATACTCTGTCTTAACAAAGTTTTTATGGTCTTTACTATTATAAAACTAAGGTAGGGTATATTAATTTCCAATTCAACTATTTTGGCTGAATGACATTAATTTTACTCTGAAAGGAGATAAAGTGTTGCTTTTACTTAACTACAAGGGTCAAATAGTATTCACTAAGTGTCTTCTTTTCTGTAGCTGCGTCATTGCTTTTTTTAGACTCACCAGGTTATGAGCAGATGCTAATACATCTATATAGGGCAGCGCGGTTTTCATACCTAGTGCATCAGGAGAGAAATTTTCATTTCCTGCTAGCGGATTAAGCCACACTATTTTTTTAGTCTTTTTGTAAATTGTTTTCATGGCATCTTTCATTGTTTCGGGTTCTCCAGTGTCCCATCCGTCACTTAATATTAATACGATTGTTTTTTTATCCAGCATGCCATGTCCATATTCCTTGGTGAAATGACGCAAGCAACTGCCAATGGTCGTACCCCCTGACCAATGTGGTACCCTGTCCGAGATGGTATCAAAGGCTTTGTCAAACTCATAGTTGTCTAATATTTCAGTAACGCGGTGAAGGGCAGTACTGAAAACAAAAGTCTCAATTTTGTCATAAGAATTCTGAAATGCGTAGATGAGATGTACAAAAAAGCGACTGTATAAATCCATGGATTTACTCACATCACATAGCAATACTAGTTTTAATTTTCTTTCCTTTTTTTTGCTGAAAAGTAAATGTTGAATTTCACCGCCATTGCGCATGTTAGCACGCATGGTGCGTTTTAGATCAAGGTTTTTATGTTTTTTTGAGGGTTTGTTCAATCTACTTTTTTGATGTGCTAGTTTTCGAGCAAGTTTTTGTAATAGCTGCATCATTAATCGTAATTCTTCTTTACTTAAATCAGAAAAATTCTTTCTAGTAAGTACTTCCAAATCACTGAAGGAAGACACTTCTTTTTCTTCGTCGGCAGGAGTGAGGTTCAGCCAGCTTTTGAGAGATTCAAATTGTGCTTGTTTTTTCTGAGCATCTGACTTTTTTTCTTTTTTTACAGGTGCTTCTTTGGTCTTTGAATCAACGGCTCGTGATAGCTGATCCCAAAATTCATCGTAATACTCATTGAACTTTTGACGTTGATATTTACTTTTTGCTAAAATGGCTTTCAGTGCCTCTTTAAAGTATTTTTCTTGGTCGATGGGTAAAAACGTGAGTGATTGCAATGCATCGGCCTCTTCTGTGGCACTTAGCGCAAATCCTTTTTGTCTTAAAAAACGACATAGAAGAACGATGTTTCCAGATATTGTTGTTTGGTGTTTTATTAGGGGCATGTGTTAAACGTCTGATGTTTGGTGTCGGATGTTTATTTGCTGCATATTACATTGATTTTAATTATATTTTATTTCTGAATGCAATCATCATATTCATCAATTTAAATGAATCATTGTACAATTTCTCAAATCTATCTTTTGTAATGTAATGACGGTTTTGTGCTTTGTATAAACAGGTAACTACTTCTGCCAGTGAGCGAATGGAATACCCCATGAATTTCTTAAACTCTGGCCTAGATTGCAAAATTGACCCTTCAGATATGTTTAATGCAATGGAATCAGCAGCCCTTCGAATCTGAGATGAAAGATTATATACCTCTTCTTTTGGAAATATTTTTGATAATTCATTCATTTCTTCCCCAAGACTCATTGCATCTTGCCAAATTCTAAGTTTTTCAAATTTAAACTTCATTGTTTTATTTTTTGTATTTTACACCAAACACCAAACACCAAACACCAAACACCAAACATAATTCACCCAATCCGAGAAGTTACCCCGGTTCTTTCCAACAGTTCAGACAATGAATCTTTGGTATGCCGCATGTCTTGCCAGTCTTTTAGCACCACCCCTAAGGTGTCTTCTACAATTTGTTTATCGAGATGCGTGAGATGCATACTTACTAGTGCCCTTGCCCAATCAATGGTTTCAGAAATTCCTGGTGTTTTTTCAAGCTTCAGTTGCCTCAATTCTTTTATGAAAAGACAAATTTCTTGCCCTAGTTTTTGGTCTATTTCAGGGACTTTTGTTTGTACGATTGCCAATTCTTTTTCAAAGTCTGGATAGTCAATCCAAAGATACAAACACCTTCTTCTCAATGCCTCAGATAGCTCTCTGGTGCGATTTCCTGTCAGGATGATGTGTGGTTTACTCGTAGCTTCTATCGTGCCAATTTCTGGAATGGTCACTTGCCAATCAGACAATACTTCTAGTAAAAAACTTTCAAATTCCTCATCTGCTCTATCTATTTCATCAATCAAAAGCACAGGGTTTTTTGGATGTGTTATGGCTTTTAACACAGGTCTTTTGAGTAAGAATTTTTCTGAAAAAATGGTTTCTTCCAATTGCTTTATATCCTCTCCTTTTTGCTCTTGCATTTTTAGGTATAGCAGCTGGTGTTGATAATTCCATTCATATAGGGCATGAGTGCTATCTAACCCCTCATAGCATTGTAGTCTAATTAGGTCAGTATGTAGTGCCTGCGCCATCACTTTTGCTATTTCGGTCTTTCCAACACCTGCAGGGCCTTCTATTAGTAATGGTTTTTGGAGCTTCATTGCCAGAAATATTGACAACGCTATTGCACTATCACTAATGTAGCCCTGCTCTCGTAGCATTTTTTGAATTCGCTGCAATTCTAGTGTTTTCATAGTTAACGCTTTTATAGGCTAACAAAGTTAACTATTAATGGGAAAATTAAAAGTCAAAGGTGGATTGGTGATTTTTTGGGGTTAGAATTGCTCTAAATCACTATCAATAATTTGCCAACGCCACTTTGCTTTTTTTAGCTCCTCAAATAATTCCTTATTTTTGGAATAGCACATGATGAGTTGCTTGCCTAGTGAGCTTTTTAAGCTTTCTTTCAAAAATGTGGAAAGGGAACTATCAGTAGTATAATACCGAAATATGTGGAAGTTGTTATTAATTGCCCAAACAGCAATGCTGGAGATAATTGTTCTTATCTCTCTTTGAGAAGCTCCCGCCGGAATATACATTAAGTCAAGTTTCTTCTCTTTGTCAGCTAGGTAGAGATTTACAGCTACAGAAATCCCCAATGATTTGAAGGTGAAAATCCTGTAGCTAGCTGAATAAGGAGATTGAAGCAAGCGCCAATTAAGTTTTTCATAATCATAAATTCCATAAATAGCATTTGGTGATAGTTTGTCCGTTTTGGTAATTAAACTTCGGATATTTTCTTTATCTACTTTCTCAACAGATAAATCACTCACTGGTACGCTGAATCTTTTATAGAACCACTTTAATGCGAACCTGCTAAATGTATTACTTGTTGTTTTAATAAATAATGGCCATGTTTTTTTTCTAAAAGGAGACAATGGAAAAAAATGCATATAGCTTTCTTTAACATGATGCCAATCAAATCGCTTTGTTAATAGATTAAATGAATTTTGATTCAGAAAGGTGAAACTAATATCGGATACATTACCTACATTCGTGATTAGTTTTTTTGTTAGTAATGTGCCTCTATATTTTTTCAGAACAAATAAATCCTGCCCTCAAATGCCCGTAAATGACCTCCCATTGAACAGGGCTTTGTAAGGTGTAAAGCTTTGTTGTCCTGCTATTTTCCCTTCATGTATTGCTACTTGTGGGTATTTACAATCAAAAAAATCTGAATGGTTTAACCACTTCCAATTGCGACAAATAAATTCACTTTTATGCGGGAAGGCCTCTTTGTAAAATTCATGCACCAGACGCTCATCCACATCATGTGCCGATGTGTATTCAAGCTCATCGAAGATTTGCTGCCGTGTTTTCACTATTTTATCTTTTTTTTTGGTATATAAAGGTAAGAAATTATAGTTAAATTATATTATTTATTGAAAAAGTTATAGAATTAATTAGCAAATTTCTCCAGATCACTATCAATTATTTGCCATCTCCATGTGGCATTTTTAATCTTTTCATAAAGTGCTTTATCTGAAGAGAAAAAGACGCAAAGCTGCTTTCCAATGGAACT
>CAYRIF010000152.1:0-2030 GCA_964424205.1 uncultured Roseivirgaceae bacterium
AAGTTCTTAAAAAAATATAAAATTATGAGTGATAATATATTACAAAGTTTAATGGCTCACTTGGGTGATAATGAGTTGGATATGATTAGCAAGCAAGTTGGTATCGATAAATCACAGGCGGCTAATGCGCTACAAGGAATCATGCCTACTTTACTAGGTGCAATGGCAAATAATACGGCAAGCAGCAGTGGCGCTTCTGCTTTAATGGGGGCGCTAGACAAGGATCATGATGGCAGCATCTTAGACAATGTTGCTGGGTTTCTCCAAGGACCTGATACAGGAATGGGGAGTGGAATCTTGAAGCACCTCTTGGGTTCAAACCAATCTGCTGTAGAAAGCAATATTGGAAAACAGAGTGGGTTAAGTTCGGGAGCGGTCAGTCAGTTGTTCAAAATTGCAGCGCCATTGGTGATGGGCTATTTGGGAAGACAAAAACAATCACAGGGCATAAGTGCAGGAGGAATCGGTAGTCTTTTGCAAGGATTGGCAGGGCAAGCAGATACCAATTCGTCATTTGATATGGGAGATATCTTTGGAATGTTAGCAGGAGGCTCAAGCAAGGGTGGAATGGGCGGAATCGCAGGAAAACTTCTTGGAGGGCTTTTAGGAGGAAAATAATATTAGCCGTAAGAAATAATAGGCATTTGCTTCTCGACAATTGTCAGGAAGTAAATGTTTTTTTATGAGTGTATAATATCATTTCTACATCAAAATGCCGCATATAATCCGTTTCTTTCCTGCGCGAAGGCAGGCGGGCTCGCCCATGTATCACCTGAACAAAAAGCAATTCATATTATGTATATGTCATTTTAAAATTAAAATGATATTAAAGAATGAAGCTTTTATCTCAAGTTAATCTAACCTCACGGTTTGCCTTTTTATCCAAAGCCTCTTTAATTTCTTGCATTGCCCTCAATCTAAATTTCAAATAGGTATCGGGTTTAGACTTTTTTTGAATGGCTTTAATAAAACCAAAGACTTGATTTGTTTCTTCTCGATTTAAATTCCCGAGTGCATTAACAATAATCTCTTTTGAATTCTTCTGTTCCATTTTATTAGTATAGTGTTTCAAGTACAATATACGCAAATAGAAGAATACGGTTTATTCAAAAACGGAATGGTAACAAAAAATTAATATTGAAAAAGCGCTAAAGCAAGAGGGGAAATGCAAATATTTAACTGAGGTGTTTTAAATTAATCACCTCTTTTTCAGAGAGATATCGCCATCTCCCGCGATTCAAATCTTTTTTAGTGAGACTGCTATAAGCTACCCGATCTAACTTGATAACTTCATAACCTAGGTGTTCAAATATCCTTCTGACAATCCTGTTTTTTCCAATGTGAATTTCAATTCCAACAGACATGCTGTCGGGAGAGATGATGGCTATGTCATCTACTTTTGCGAGTCCATCTTCTAATTCCAAGCCATTAACAATTTGCTCATAATCTTCTTTTTTTAAAGGCTTGTTGATGTCAACTTGGTATATTTTTTTTACCTTGTATGATGGGTGCATGAGTTTAGAAGCGAGTTCACCATCATTGGTAAAAAGCAATAAGCCGGTTGTGTTTCTATCCAACCGACCGACAGGAAATATTCGCTCATCGCAAGCATTAGAAACTAACTGCATCACTGTATGCCTATTTTGCGGGTCTTTGGTTGTAGTGATAAAATCTTTTGGTTTGTTAAGTAAAACATATACGTTTTTCTCTCCTCTCAATACTTTACCCTTATGTTTGACCTTATCTGTGCGGTATACCTTGAACCCCATTTCCTTGATTACCTTTCCGTCAACAGTAATCTCTCCTGCTTTAATTAGTTCATCGGCATCTCTTCGTGAGCATACACCAGCATTAGCGATGAATCGATTTAAACGGATTTTTTCATCCTTATTTAATGACTCATCTTGTCTTTTGTAAATTGGAGGTCTTTTTTTATTGTCTCTTGGTGAAACACCTCTTTTGTTAGCGCTTTTTTTACGATAATTTGCCTTGGTAGTTTCGTCTGTGTTTTTTTTGTAAAATTTCTTCAT
>CAYRIF010000152.1:2130-8878 GCA_964424205.1 uncultured Roseivirgaceae bacterium
GAAGACTGTAAACTGCCAACTGTTCTTATTCCTTCACTTCGCCAATCTCATTTTCTTCAGTAGCAAAATCTTTAGGCGTTGGTAACTCATCTAGGCTATTGATTTCAAAATACTCCATAAATTTATCAGAAGTACCGTAAATCAACGGCTTTCCAACAGTTTCAGCTTTGCCTTTGATAATAATTAGTTCTTTGTCCAGCAGTTTGTGAATTGAATAATCGCAACTTACTCCTCTGATTTGTTCCACTTCTCCTTTGGTAATGGGTTGTTTGTACGCAATAATTGAGAGCGTTTCTAATGCTGATGTCGATAGTCTTCGCTTCGATTTTTGCTTGAGCAAAATACTAATGCTAGACTGATAAGCAGGCTTAGTTAAAAATTGATATCCACCACCCAAATGCGAAATACTAAAAGCATATTCATCACTTTCATATTTTTTCACAAGGCCTTTGAGGGCCTTTTCGATGTCCTTGTCTGCCACATCAGCTTCAAACATTTCCATCAAGCAATTCTTAATCTCCTTTTTTTTTATTGGTTCAGAAGCACAAAAAATCAACGCCTCAACATGATGGGTTAAAAATTTCACCTTATTGTTGGTTTAATTTTGCTTCCATAGAATGCGTGGTATGTGGTACCGCTTTTAACCTGTCTTTGTTGATGAGTTTTCCGGTCACCACACATACACCATATGTGCCATTTTTAATACGTATCAGCGCATTTTCTAAGTTGCCAATAAACTTTTGTTGTCTCGCAGCAAGCTGATTTAGGTTTTCTTTCTCAAGTGTATCGGCCCCTGCTTCCAAAACTTTCACTGCTTCAGTTGAATTAACAGCACTTTTTGTCAATGTGGATTTTATGTCTTTTAATACAGCCTTTGATGAAGCTAATTTTTCGAGAATTATTTTCTCAAATTCTTTTAACTCTTTTTCAGAGTATCTGATATTTTCTACCTTGCCCATATTTCTTTTATTTAATAGTTAAAAATGTACACAATTAAAACGTGTAACTAAAATGTTTGCAAAAATAAGTGATGATTACCAATATTAAAACTTAATTTCTTAATCTTTTATACTCATTCTTTACAAAAAAGGTTTAATTTAATGTGACTAAACTAATTACTTAATAATGAAAACAACAATAACGATCGTTTTATTATTCATCTGCAGCTTTTCTGCGGCACAAGAGAATCTGGGAAAATTCTCTTTGGTATTGCATGGCGGAGCAGGTACCATCAAAAAAGAAAACATGACTGCTGAAAAAGAAAAAGCATATCGTAAAAAACTAGAAGAAGCACTTAACAAAGGATATGCGGTTTTGGAGAGCGGAGGAACAAGTATCGAAGCAGTGATAGCAACGATAACGATTATGGAAGATTCTCCCCTATTTAATGCAGGGAAAGGAGCGGTTTTTACCAATGAAGGAAAGAACGAAATGGATGCGTCTATTATGGATGGTGCAACACACCAAGCGGGAGCAGTCGCCAGCATCACAATCGTCAAAAACCCCATCACAGCAGCCTATGCAGTCATGACCAAATCTCCCCATGTGATGATGGCAGGAAAAGGGGCAGAGAAATTTGCAAAGGAAGTAGGGCTAGAAATAGTTGACCCTTCCTATTTTTTCACAGAGCAACGATTTAACCATTTGAAAAAAATCAAAGAGAAAGAAAAAATAGAATTAGACCATGACGAAGACAAGGGAAGCATAAAAAACAATGATTATAAATTTGGAACCGTGGGCGTAGCGGCACTTGATAAGTTTGGCAATTTGGCAGCAGGCACTTCAACAGGTGGTATGACTAATAAGCGTTTTGGCAGAATCGGGGACTCGCCAATAATTGGCGCTGGCACGTATGCAGATAATATGACTTGTGCCGTTTCGGCAACAGGGCATGGCGAATTTTTTATCAGAAATGTCGTGGCATACGATATTGCCGCATTGATGAAGTATAAAAATATGACATTGAAAGAAGCAGCAGAAGCGGTAGTTAAGAAAAAACTTGTAAAAATAGGGGGGAATGGCGGTATCATTGCTCTAGACCGACAAGGAAATATAGCCATGCCATTTAACACGGCAGGGATGTATCGTGGGTATATCAAAGAAAAAGACAAGGCAGTGGTTTTGATTTATAAAAATGAATAAATTTTCAAAAAGGAAAAAAAGCCTTTTGGGAGGCTTGACACGGCTTTAAAACCTCCCAGCAACAGCAACCAATTTTTTGAATTTCAATACTTTCCCTTGTGGGGTAAAAATTTCAAAAAACACAATGTACTGACCCATTTTTACTTTCGTTCTACTATTATTTGTGCCATCCCAAGTATAGAATCCGCTGAGTGATAACAATTCATTTTCAGCAATTGTTCTGACTTTTCTACCAGCCACATCAAAAACAGAAATATTAGCAATGAACCCGTTTGTTTCAAACTTATAACTGATGGTTGCGAAATCATCAACGCCTGAGTTATCGGGCAGAAAAACTTTTGGAGAGATGCTTACGTTATCAGCAATGTTAGGATTAGAAATAGATTGTGAGTTTGCATATCCTGGGGTTGCATAACCCGCCGCACTTGCTGCTGAATGCCAATTATTAATATCGTTTGTCGGCGCCTCAGCAGCAATTCTTTCCAGCGAAACACCATCAGGATTTTTGATTAAGGGAAAATGATAATCTTCATCATATTCAAAAAAATCAATTGTCATACCCTCTTTATTTATTAAAACAACACTTCCTTTTTCGTCAGGGAAACTTGGTAAATTAGTCTCAACAAAATGAGCTTCTTGCCCAGAAGGATAGTCAGCTTTAAGTACTTGCGCATTGACAGTAAATGCAAGAAACCCTGATGGCGCCATCACCAAATTATCGCTAGCAATAGTTCTATAGTCCTCAAAGGAAGCGTTAATATTGTTGGAGATTTTCCAGTTATGAAGGTTAATGTATTTATCAGAACGATTAAAAATTTCCACGAAATCCACACCCCCCGCCCGAGGATTAAATAGCACTTCATTAATGACAATATCTAGCGCGTCCGCTGATTCTGGAAGACTGAATGTTGTCGAGTTATTCGTAGTGCCAATGATATTTCCTTCGCAGTCGGTGATGTTTTCTACGCTGATTTCATAGATAATTTTTTGTTCCAAATCATCTGCTATCGTCAAGGAAACAATATTCAAATCATCTGCAATCACCTGAATGTCAATAATTTGTAGGTCTGGAGCAAACGTGTAGCTGGCATTTTCGGCAGCGGTTTCATCAATTGCCTCATCAAAAATCAATTCAATTTCCTTTGTACTTGTAGCGACTGCCGCTAGTAATTTTGGAGGTAGCAGATCGGAACTTGGATCAAATACCGCATTTTCTTTCCCAGGTGTGCCACCTGCTGTGGCAATAGATGCCCGCCAGTTTTGCGCTGAATTGCACATGGTTTTTGGGTTGACTTGCGCTAGCGACCAACCGCCGTCTGATTTTTTAGTGTCTTGATACCAATGGGTTGTATAATTTACGGAATCCATGACTTTTCCTATTTCATTTCTTAGTAAAATATGATCACCACTGTTGTTCAAAGTAGGCCAAGGAGATAATCCCATAACCTCACCAAGAGAAGTAAATGCAGCAACTTCATCTTTGGGACAAAGAATTAAGTAGGCATTTGGAGAGAGTATATAGGATGGAAGAATTGCAGTTTTGCTTGGATCAGAAAAGATCCATTCTTTTAGGTTAATTGTTTTGTTTGTAGGGTTGTATATTTCAATGAACTCAGCTTCAGGCAACCCTACCGATGGGTTAGGATCCGCAAAAATTTCATTGATAACTACGTCTCTAAATGCAGTAGAAACTGACGGTAGCCAAATGAAATCTAAAGCAGTAGGTGAAAGAATATTTGAACTCAGGTCTGAAATATTGCTAATGGAAAGCATATGATTAATGCCCACCGAAAAATTACGACCGAATTCCAACTGTACTTTGTTGCCTCCTATGAGTGTAGCACTTGTTGGTTTTCCAATGCTTAGGTTTACCGAGTAATTATTGCTATTTTGTGCGGTAGATAAATCCAACGGTTCAGAAAAAACTATTTCAATCAGTTTCTCAGAAAGTGCAATAACTGAAATAACTTCAGGAGGTTTGTTGTCTTGAGCGGACGCTACTACAATATCATCAAAAAAGAAATTCTGTGCGTTGGAATTTGTGTAATTGCAGGCTACGCCAAAAAAAGCAGTAGAAGTAAATGCACTATCTGTGGCAGCTCCAACAAATTCTGAAAAGCTGTCACCGCCACTGAGGTCTGCCATGATTTCCCAATGGCCAGCAGCACTTCGGGTTACTTTGATATTCACATTGGGCTTGGCAGCAACTTGCCCAGCTGTGCCATCAATGATTTTCTCTAC
The DNA here is from genome assembly GCA_964424205.1 of uncultured Roseivirgaceae bacterium. Classification (GTDB taxonomy): domain Bacteria; phylum Bacteroidota; class Bacteroidia; order Cytophagales; family Cyclobacteriaceae; genus CAYRIF01. The sequence goes on from CAYRIF010000152.1 coordinate 6,514, forward strand.
CGATCCATCAGCATTTTGCTTGAATAAATCGATACCATCTTCACTTAGACTTTCTCCTATTCTGATATAGTATCCGCTGAGTATTGGGGATGTCAAGTCGGCTTTATCACTAGTGAGATAGATACGGGCGTAGTTGTTATTGCTAGGATTGAAGTTTAGTTTCACTTTAAATTTCCACGTGATATCGTTTAATACTGTATTTGGTGTGGAGATATAAATCGGAGATTGATTAGCTGCACCATTGCTTTGTAATACGGCATTAACTACTTGAAACCTATCAAGATTTCCTTGCCAAACAGGGTTGTTTGTAATGTTTTCATCTGAAAAATCATCGTTGATTTGTGCCGTACTGTTCTGAATAAAAAAAAGGGCAATTAAGAAAAAGAATATTTTTAAACACATATTCAGCTAGTTTTGGATAAAAATACTAATTCCTGCAAACAAAAATATTTTATCTTTCTATCCAGTTTTCAATTTTTATGTCTTCTATTCGATTAAATTCCTTAACATTTTCAGTGACCATTATCAATCGGTTTGCTAAAGCAGTTGTGCCAATTAACAAATCAAATCACTAATCATTTGACCTTTCTTTCTCAACCTAACTTTCTCTTTTCCATATAAGCTTATAGCATCAAGAATTAGTAAAATTACTACTTGCTCAGAAAATATTTCAATCAGTTGAAAGTTTTTAGTTGGGTTTAGACTATTCTCCACCCAAAATGCTAACTCAGCAAGTGTGATCTCTGAAATAACACAGTTCTCAAGCCCTGTTTTTTCGATTTTATCAAGTAAGTTAAATTTTCCATGAAAAAAATGAATACCAATATTAGTATCAAGCAGGTACTTCATTTAGAATTTCTCAATAGTACGAGATTCCGCCCGTGATTTTCTTATTTCACTAACGATTTCTTTGGAACTTCTCTCGTCTTCCCATGCCCCGAAAATAGATTTTAGGTTAAATACTTTTTTTTCTTTTGACCCTAGAGAATTTGATAATTTGATAATCAGCTTTCTCTTGGTTTCGTCATCAAACCTTTTGAGATACTCAAAATACTTATTTAATACTTTGTTTGAAATTGTTAAACCTCCCATAGTTGTAATATAGCTAATTTTCTAGTTTTTCACAGATTTTCACTGTTTATAATTAGGGGGTAACCTTTAACGTAGAAAAGTAGTATCTTTACAAAAGTGGCGTATAACCTTGGAATTATTATTTATTGGTGTAAAGAGGATAAGTTATATATTGCTGAAGTTCCAGCGTTAGCGGGTCGCAAATCAGATGGACATACTTATATAGCAGCAATATCAAATATTGAAATGATAATTGATGAATGGCTTAAACGGCTAAATCTATTGGTAGGGAAATACCAGCGCTGAAGGGAAAATTAATGTATACCTAATTCAAATGTTAAAAACACTACTTTCAATTTCATTGTCAATAGTTATAACGGCATCGTGCTTTTCGCAAGGCGAAAAAACCCTACACGAAAAATTAGCTAAGAAAAACGCAGTTTATTTAGAAATTTTGGGGCAAGGGTTATTTTACTCAGTAAATTATGATAGAATTCTTATAAAGGGCGAAAGACTAGCCGTAGCTGGGCGTATTGGTTTGAGTTATTATCCGGTAACAAATTTCTTTGAGGCTCATACCGTTGCTATTCCAATAGAATTTAATCTTTTGGTTGGAAAAGGATTAACGTATTTTGAATTCGGATTGGCTGGCACCTATATGCAGGGTTTAGACAAACCAAGTTTTTCAAAATCTCTTTTTGCCTCACTTAGGCTAGGGTATCGCTATCAAAAAGATAACGGAGGATTATTGTTCAGAATAGGATTTACACCGCTGCTTCCTATAATTCTAGATGATGAATATCAGCTTAACACTGATTATATCCCTTTATTGCCTTCGATAGGACTAAGTGTGGGTTATTCATTTTAAGACCACTGTCGGAGGACAAATTTTTCAAGTTAAACCATGCTTCTTAAGCGGTTTTAAATTGGAAAATTATATATTTGCATCATAAACCCATCTTTGTATAATAAGTATCCTCCCTATCTGCTTTGATTTGATAGGGATTTATCATTAAAAAGTAAGAAAATGAAAATTGCAGTGGTAGGAGCTACGGGTTTGGTAGGCTCAGAAATGTTAAAGTTGTTGGAAGAAAGAGACTTTCAATATGATGAAATTTTGTTGGTGGCGTCAGCGCGATCAGCAGGAAAAAAGATTAATCACAAGGGCACAGAACATACCGTTATTGGTATGAATCAGGCGGTAACACTAAAGCCAGATATTGCGATTTTTTCGGCAGGAGGCGGCACTTCGTTAGCGTGGGCACCCAAATTTGCAGCAGTAGGCGCTACAGTG
>CAYRIF010000153.1:0-8797 GCA_964424205.1 uncultured Roseivirgaceae bacterium
CCATCCCTATAATCTCGCCTTGTGCACCGCTGAGTCTTAAAGATTTGTCCGCGCCTGCCTCTGGTGTATGGTTAAATACCTTTGAACTAATTCTAGTTCCTTTTTCATAGCTTGTCCCAAATGCTGACTTGGCAGCAGTGTTATTATCCTCCATGTTATTACCAATACTATTCGTAGTGGTGGATGCGGTGAAGGTTACCCTCACATTCCCTAAATGGTCTGTAAGATGATACTGGTATTCAAAGTCATCATCCTTTTTTACGATTCTGCCTTCGGCATGTTGTATAAACTTTAGTATACCTTCCTCGTAATGAAATCCTGCTACATATTCCCTATGCTTAATCTGTGTGCCGTCTTTGGTTACTTTTTGCGCTAGCTTAACACCTCCAGCATCATAGGTATATTCAATTTTATCCCCATTGGCAAATGTTATTTTTTCCGGTAAGTTCAATAAGTTGTATTCAATAGCCGTGATGTCTTTGTTTAGGTCCTTGGTCAGGTTGCCATTGTCGTCATAGCTATAGTCCCCGCTGCCAGCATGTCCATTGTCAAAACCCGCTGTATTGCCACTGTCATCAACATATTGCAACTGATTACTGGCAGCCGTACCGCTGCCATAGTGATAGGTAAGTACATCCATACTTGCACCGTTTTCGCCTTTTCTCGTGAGACCCATAATATTGCCATTCTCATCATAGTGCATGCCTGTCAAGTCAAAGTCGTTGACGTTGCTCCACGCTGAGTTGGTTTTCGTACGGTAGTCCGCTCCTTTGATTCTATTGAGTCTATCGTAGGTATAGGTATAAGCAGATTCATCAGTATTACCCTCAAATCTGCTCCACTTGACTGCTGATATATTACCGTTGAAGGCAGGCGTTCCGGTGATGCCTGACAGGTTTTCATTATAGCCCAACTCCATACCAAAAAAGTCATTGGTATCATCATTGGTGTTGCCATCATTGCTGCGGGCAGCATTGTTGATATGGGTTAACCACCCTCTGATGTTATATCGGTAGTCAATACTTTGCAAACCGTTACCAATGTTTTTCTCTACCAGTTCCCCAAGTTCATTGTAGTGATTATCTGCTAACAATACTTCTGCATTACTGTTAATCTTATGATAAGATTTTAAGTTTCTACCCATATGGTCATACGTAAATCGTTCCGCGATGGTTATCGATGCTGCAGCATTATCTTTCTTGTGGGTATGCAGGGTATTTAATACTTTACCCACAAAATCGTAGTTAGTCGTAATTCTATCAAAGCCTCCTGTATGGTTATCAGTGATCACCTGGATGGCACGGTAGTGATTATCATAATAGGTAATGCTATTTAGCCAAGTGTTTTCTCCCAATATCCTTATTTTCGAACCTGTTACCAAGCCCTTTACCCCATTAGATTGGTCCACACTAGCTACCTCGGCCTCGGCGGTAAAGTTGTAATTTTGCCCACTAAATACCTGTGTTTTGAAATTATAATTGTCGTAATAAGTGACAGCATTTATGTCACCTACAGCGGTTGGGTAGCTATTGTTGGTATAGCCAAACTGCCCTGAGCCACTGTAGGTTTCGAAGTATGGGTGTGTCGTATAAAAAGATTTGACCGTATTGTTAATTGCATTACGATACGCCATTCTATCTGTGCTAAAGCCAGTAGTAATGGTAGTTTCTCCTGACAACACAGGACGGTTGAATACGTCGTATTTAGTATAATTCCATTTTTTGCGATTGTACTGGTTACCATCTTGGGTCAATACCAACCTATCTCTTTGGTCATAGACCATGTACACTGGTGCTGCGCCTGGTACTTTTTTCATAATCATTCGCTGGCGCTCATCATATCTGTATTGAAAGATAAGGTTTTTCAGTATACTTTCATTTGCCGTAGGGGTATAACTAGCACCTATTAATTTTGAAGCTTTAGGTGGCACTACAAATCGTAAATTTCCAAAATCATCATATACATAATAGGTATTCAACCACGTCCCTCCATCCCCTTGCACGCTTTTCAGGATGGTTCTGCCTAATTTGTCTGTATATTCTTTGACTTCGGCACCTTCTTCGTCTTTTGTTACATTTTTATACAATTCATTGGCAGGATAGTAGCTAGTCGTTTTGGGTAAATCATTAACAATAGTCCAAAGCCGTACGACATTGGCCTGATTGATTTCATAGCGTATTTTGATTGTTTTTCCGTTGCTATTGCCAATCTGTGGTTGCCATGCGGTACCGGGAGCTCCTTGTTCCAGGACTCTGTTTAGTGGAGAGGCTTCAAATACTTTTTGGGCATAAGGCGTATTGTCTTTTGCCACTTTATTATTTGCTTGTTGATAAAATAAAAATTGATCACTTCCTTGATAGTTATTAGGATGAAGCGCATTAATTTTATATTTTCCTCCTTGCGCATCAGCCACATACGGCAAATAATCCCTTGACTGTCTGCCAAATTCATCGTATTGGATTGGTTGTACTAAATCAAATCCTAGCGGGGATGTTTGACGCGATACGTTCTGCATAGGGCGTCCCAGGCCATCAACATATGCTGTACTCTGCTGCACCTTTTCTTTATCAAAATTAACCTCAGAAAAATCAGAAAGATTTAGATTTTCCTTTTGGGCTGTAAATGTTCTTACATAGTTAGCATCTTTAAGTGTTGTGAACTGTTCAATATTAGAGTAATCTGAGCATTCAGTCTTAACCCTGCATTCGTAAGTGGTGTGGTCAACCAGTCCACTTAAACTATAAGAGGGATTAATGCTTCCTGAAGAAATGGTTGTTTGAGACCACGTTGCCACACCTTCTTTTCGCCAGTATATGGTATAAAGAACGCTTACTTGGTTACCATTTTTTGACACTGGAATCTGGTCATAAAACACTGGAATCTGGTCATAAAACTGTATAGTAGCACCTGATGTTGAAATATTTGTAACATCTAACGCTAAATTCATGCAACTTGCTGTTGTAAACTGAACAGTCTTTGAAAATTCTGAACAGTCTTTTTTTACTTTCCATTCATAGGTAGTAACGCCTACAAGACTTGCAATACTTTTTGAGGTTGTAGAAGATTTTGCTGTACTCCATGTGGCAGTTCCCACTTTTCGCCAGTTTACAGTAAATAAAACAAGGTTTTCACTATTGCCGAAGGCAAATACCTCCTGCCAATTTAAAGTGGCACTATTAACACCAATATTGGAAGTGGATAAACCATCAGGCGATAGACAAGAGGGAACATCTCCAGTAGTCGTAAAGGTAACAATGCCAGAATAAGAAGATGCTGCTCCTCCTATGATTTTTTTCTTCAAAAAAGAGTCATCAGTTCCTCCTCCCGAACCACAATTTGCTTTTACCCGCCATTGATATGTTGTACTAGGTATTAACCCCGACAGCACGCGAAAATTACCAAAAGCACTTCCTGATGACCAAGCGGAAGTTCCTGATTTCCGCCACTGCACGGTAAAGCTATTGGCATTCGTATTCGTATTCCAATGTACTTTGGCACTAGTGGTTGTTTTGTTTGTCGTATAAACACCAGAAGGCGTACTACAACTCCCACCATTCGGTGGTAAAAACTTTTGATTTTTTTTGTTTTGCCCCAATAAATTTGTCTGTAATGCCAGTAAGGCAAAAAAGATGATATATACTTTCTTAAAATTTTTCATACGCTAAGTAGTTAGGTTTTACTGGTCTGTATAGTGGTATTCAAATTTCTTTATAATATTTCCGTCAGGATCTTTTATGAGTTTCAAACGATTGAAACTATCGTATTCATAGGTAGTTGTTCGACCGTTTTGATCCGTTTCTGTTAAGATTCCTACTAACGGTTTGTAGGTATAGGTTGTAACTTGTGCTTTATCAATATTTCTCAATGCCGTTTCTTGTGAGGCACTTAAACTTTTACTTATACTAAAATTCGCGCCTAATGCCGCTTCTACCTGTGCATACGTTGCATTGACTATTTTTGCCACAGGGTAGGTTTGGTTGTAACCCCACACATAAGAAGTACTAATATCAGCAGTTTTACTTGAACTCAATAAGTTACCAGAGGCATCATAATCATTAAGCGTAGCAATCAAATCTAATCTAGTATCCAATACCAAATCTGACCCACTTGAAGCGAGGTTCAACTTTTGATAATTGGTAATGGGAACGTTTGCTGCAAGTTTATGTATTTTATAAGGTAATATTATATCAGCTGCCAATTCCCAGTTATCTTTAAAAACAATAACCTCTGAACCAATCACATTAGCTACTCCATTTTCTTCTACTTTTGTTATAGTCTCTAAAGGTGTAAGTATATTTCTATTTTTCATACGCCAAACAACCTTTGCTTCATTTGATGCCCCACCAGGAGTAGTCATGCCTCCAATCAAGTCAGGGGCATAGGCATACTCGGTCACCCTATTAAAATCTAAATTGTCATTTTTAGTTACTCTAATAGGTTTTCGGTGGTATTCCGAATAATCAATTTTACTTACTGTCTTGATTGCCTTTGACAGCACACCTGGGAACAACTGATTATATTGGGTTGTAAATTCCTGTGACACTCTATACTGATATGAAGGCACTTTATAAGCATCAGCAAAGCAAAGTTGTGCCTCAGGAGATATCCCACAAAGATAAGTTGGTGATACACTAATCATTCTAACATATTCAGCTGAAGATTTTTCATATTTAACCCTTGTCTCCTTGACTGGCTGATCAAAATTATTAAAGTCCCCTGAATATACTAACTTTCCTCTTTCTAAAGAGTAGTTAGTAGGTTTCGTCATCATTTGATCGTGGTTTATTGCAACCCCCACCTTATCTAAATGCTGATTGCCCCAAATATCTATATCATAATTTGTATATTTATATTTAGTATAACCTGTTCTTTCACCAACCGCATCCCTGTTAATTACCGTCACCTCTGAATAACCAATGTGGCTTCCTGCAATATTACTACCATATTCCATCAATGATTCTGTTGAATGTGTCTCTATTGTAAATGGTGTCCCTTTAAAATCTACACCACTGAATAACTTATTATAAACTGGCTTAATACCCAGAATACCACTGGAAGAAAACGAGCTTTCACTTGAAGATACATTATAGTTTTTATAGTATTTATATTCTGTAATCTTGCTAGGTGTTGGGTTAGAAGTATCAAAGTGCTCCACTTTTTTTATTCGCATACCTCCTGCCATTCCAGATTCACTTGTCAACTGGAATTTATTGCCTGTTTTGTTATACTCTTGAAATTTTGAATATGTGTTTGGCTCATAGTATAGTTTAATTTTTCCACCTGTAGGAAACTTAACTTCCTCTAATAGTTCTGCGATTCCAAAATAACCATTAGGATTTTTTTCTTCATAGTTAAAACCATATGAGATTCCGTCTAATTTAGAATTCCCGTTGTAGTAACCCCAATGATCCATTCTCTGTGACTGATAAACAGGTAGTTTTTTACTGTTATACACAAATTCATGTGGAGATAACAACTCTCCATTGTCACCCTCTTCAGTTATTGACAATAATTTTAGGCGCTCTGTTTCATTTTGAGAATAACCAAATTTATATTTCTTAACTTTTACGTTTTGCGAAGTTTTTACCTGAAAAGAATCCAGTTGATACCACTCAAATAATGAAAGATTAGGTTTGTCCCAGTCCCATGGAAAATACCATTCATCTATAACATTTCCCATTGTTTGAGAATACCCTGTTTGATAAAAATTATAGTAAGAATAAAATTTTGCTCTAAACTCAGAATTAGAGAATTGCCTTAATTCCTTGGAGGGTGAGGAATTAAATTCAATTGAGCCATCTTTCCATCTAATTTGGGTTAGATAAGTAGGATATATGAGCGATCCATTAAAGTAAGGGTTTGAATCCCCAGCTGACCACGAATCACAGCCAGGGCTTAATTTAGAACTGGCTTCTCTAATTGTACTAGTGAAAGTATTTACCTTTCTCATATTATAGATTGGTTTTCTGTCTTCGTATATCAAATCTATTTGACTTCCGGTTGGCGAAAGAATTTTAGTCATTTTCCATGTTATAGGGAACACAGTGTAAGGTTTATGCATGGTTCTAAGGTTAACTGCATACTCTGTTCCCATATCCCCGCCAAAAGTATATTGTACCCCATCTGGAGTTACTAAAGTAAATTCGTGGAAAAACACCAGATCATTGTATTTTATAAAATTTGGTATTACATCACTTATTTGATCTCTTAATTGATTTGTATTTACAAACCCCTTTCCAATTGTTTTATCAAAAAGAACAACGATGTCGTCATTGGAAATAACTCTCCATTTTCCCATCTGATCAAGAAAGAATTTTCCTGAGTATCCCAGGAAATTAAATTGAAATTCATCTGGAAAAGAATCAAAACAATTATCACAATCAGGTACTTCTCCAGGCAAATAGCAGAAATTATCCTCAATTACACTTGGTACATCCCAGCTTGGAATATTAAGTTTGGAATAATTATAATAGTAGCCTTTGTCATACGTGATGCCATCTAGTTTAGATGATGACTCATCATTAGTACCGTTAACCGTTCTTATAATTTCTCCCCCAACACTTAGATTCCATCCCGAACCCACCCACCCTGGGTGGTAATTCACTTTGTTACTTGCTGAATGATAATTTAATCCAATCGGTATTTCTATACCTTGTGTTTCGATAGTATAAAGTGGAATATTAAGATTTACTGTACCAGTGTAATTGCTAATCGGTACATTTGTGTGAAGTTCCAAAGTGCTAGCCTCAGGGCTCAAATTATCAGTTGGTTCCGTGGGGAATTGACCAAAACTAATACTTGACAAAAAACAGCTTATAAAAACTAGAAAATATTGTTTCATACTTATGTGGTTTAATAACTATTATAATTAGCCCTTCGCATCATCTTGAGCGATAAAAGCAATTGTTTTCTTATTGTTTTAATTCTTTCTCTTCTTTATCATAACTGAGTTTCTTATTTTTTAACTCAAATCCAAACCTAATATTCCAAGGTCTTCTATAAGGGTTGGTCTTATCATTTAAAAAATTATAGAGCACCATGACGTTTCCTTTGATGCCCTTGGTGAAATGATAGGTCTTGCCAATTCCTAGCAGCGCATTGCTGTTCCACTTAGTGGTTGGTAGGTCTGATGTTACTTCTACAAAATTTTTCTCATACATTCTTTCAAATTCAACATGGGCGTAGAAGCTTTTGTACACATCATGCTCACTGTATGCCCTAAAGCCATAGGCTTCTTTCTCCTTGGTGAATAGAAAATCCTTTTCTTTGTTAAAGCCTGTCCTGTAGGTACCACCAACACCCATGGAAAATTTCTTAGTGAGCTGATAGGCCAACTGAGGAGATACATCCACACCAAAAGGTTGGGTTTTGTATAGCTGAAAATTGCCACCTACCGTTAGGCGCTCCCCCAGTGTTTTTCCTTTCAGGGGGTTTTCTTTTTTCTTCGGTGGATTCTTCATGCTTATAAGACTTCCATACTTATTTTTTAGTTTCGCTAACTTCCCTTGAGCAGCTTTTAACTGATCATTGTGTTTGGCGAAATACTCGGTGGCGTGCTTTGTAAATTGGGTGGCCACTTGCTCTTTGAGATAGTCCGAATCATCCAATTTATTTGGATCTAATCCTTCCGACTCCCCTACATCCATCTGAAAATTTTCATTTTTATCGGTTTTCATCCTCTCTAATCCCTCAACTTCCTCCAAGTTTTTTATTTTATTTTCCAAATATAGCGGTGCTTCTTTTACTTGCTGAACACTTCCTTTTGAGCGTTCAGAAAAGTCATTTTCATAATTTCCAGCTTCGGTTTTTACTTTATTAATACTTGAACCTATATCTGATTCATTGACTAACTCGTGTAGGTTTGGGATACCATTAACCACTGTAGCATTTTCTCCAAGAACACCGGATGGTGAACTAATAATGGTTGATAACTCCTCTGTTTTTGGAGACCTCTCTCTAACAGTTTGTTTTAGACTATCTATCTTATTTTGTGACTTCTCTACCAAAACAGAAGGCAAACTTAATAGACTATCTGCCGTTTCCTTGGTTTTTTGTACTTCCGATTCAATGATAGGTCTTGCCACTAACTTAGTTTTAGATTGCCCGAAAACTGGTGCAGCAGGAACTAACACCAAAAGCATTAAGGCAATTGTTAGAAAAATTGGTATGTCAGTGTTCTTCTCCAAACTATAAAAAAATTGTTGTAAGAAATATTCTCTAAAATATTATGTGCGTGTATAGCTATAGATTCCTTTTTCCACGAACTTCTACTGCTGTTAGCTGATGTTATATTCACATAACTTGGACGTAAGGTAGAATTATTTTTTTTCTTACACAAGTAATATATTGGTAAAAAATGAAATATTATTATTTATGAATTACATCTTACTGATAATCAAGTGCTTATATATCTCGCGCGTTAATATTACTTTCATTTATTCAATGCCATTCTAATTACAAATAAGATTATTTAAAGAATTTATTACATTATTCAAGCGTATTAATTACCTATTTATAGTTACTATCCAGAGTTCCAGCGTAACAACTTGACAAGTACACAAGAAAAATTAGGAAAATTATAATACTGCATTTTGCATAAGACATTGGCATTTTCGACATCACCAATAAGTCCCTTATAGATTCAATAGTCACCCTCTTATCATGCAAATACAATTTCACCGCCTCATCAGCATGATTCTTTATTTCCACCTTCGCTTTGGTTACTTTAACTTCTAGCTGGCTTCGGCTGCATTTGATTTGGAATGAATGGCCTGGGCTTAGTTTTCCATTCATGCTA
>CAYRIF010000154.1:0-4112 GCA_964424205.1 uncultured Roseivirgaceae bacterium
AAGCAGATACGCCAAGATAATTGCAAGCTCCCCAAATTTGGGCTATTTTATTTTCGGTAAAGTACAGGGTAATTATCTGATAATAAGGAAGTTACATAGGTATTTTATTAAAACGGTGAATAATTCGGGTTATTTAAGTTTTTTTGCTGTTTTCAATACCAAAGAAATGCATTACGGATATCAGTTTCTGCTGCTTCCGAGATTGTTATGGAATGGCGTATTAGTTTTTGAAAATGTATTCTTTGGCATCTTCCCAATTTCTAGTTTCCATTTCCCCTTTTTCAATCAGTTTCAATCGATTTTCCACTTCGTCTTGCTGCCACATTGGAATTTATTCTTTTTTTATTGAAACATAATCCAAGGTCTTGATGAATGCTAAGAAAGTATTAAATCTACTGTCTTGTATGTCTAGTGTAATTTTCATGATAGATGGATTTAAAACAAGCTATTTTTTTGTATTTTCAGTGTTATCTTATGCAAATTATAGTGAATTTCATAAACTACAGGCTTAACGCTGTAGCATTGGGATGATTTAGCGGATACTTTGATTATTTTTCTTAAGTGCAAAAATAGATACGGAGGATTGTTTTAAATTGAATAATTGCACGGAACAAACTATATTAGCATCAATGCAAACCAAACCTTTCAAAATATACCGTTCATCAGCTGGGTCAGGGAAGACCTATACACTAGCAAGAGAATACCTGAAGCTGGCATTCAAGCGACCACAGTATTTTAAGCATATATTGGCGGTGACATTCACCAATAAAGCCACCGCTGAAATGAAGGACAGGGTGATTGAATACCTGGATGATTTTGCAAACGGAGAGCCACATGCCATGGCAGAGGAATTGAAAAGCTATTTGAAGGTGGATGACAATACGTTCAGAAAAAAAAGCAAGGAGATACTTTCTAATATTTTGCATGGTTATTCTTTCCTTTCCATCAATACGATCGACGCATTTTTTCAAAAAGTAATCAGGTCGTTCTCAAGAGAAATTGGCTTGCAGGGTGGTTTTCAATTAGAGTTAGATCAGACCGGGGTATTAGATGAGGTCATTGATAATTTGATGGAAGAGGTTGGGGAGAATAAAGAATTAACAGACTGGCTCATTCAGTTTTCGGAACGAAAAGTGGAGGATGGCAAGTCATGGGACATTAGAAAAGAAATTAAAAATTTATCATTTGAAATTTTCAAAGAACGTTTTAGAGCGATTGAAGGGGAGTTGGTTAGTCGGGCAGGGGAAAAGGATTTCTTTCCAAAAGTTTTGAAAGCGCTTAGAAAAATAAAAGCCTCTTTTGAGAATCAGATGATGAAAATAGGAGAGGAAGGGTTAAAAGTGATGAAATTAAATAATTTAGAGGTAGATGATTTTTCATATAAAACAGCTGGTGTAGCCAATTATTTCTATAGAATGATTAATGGAGATACTTATGAACCAAAATCTAGGGTATTAAATGCATTGGACAATGTGGAAGCGTGGTATAATAAAACCTCCAAAAAGAAAGAACTCATTACAATCGCCGTGGAGAATGGTCTGATGCAATCACTCAATGAGGCAGTGGATTATTATGACGAAAATTATGAGCAATATGAATCTGCCAAGCAGGTCATTGCTAATTTTTATACGCTAGGTATTTTGGTAGATATTACTAGAAAGCTGGCAGAGTACAAGGCAGAAAACAATGTGATGTTGATTTCTGATACCACCTTATTTTTAAAAGAAATTATAGCGGGAAATGACAGCCCGTTTATCTATGAAAAAACAGGGTCGTTTTATAATAACTACCTGATTGATGAATTTCAGGACACCTCAGATTTTCAATGGTCAAATTTTAAACCCTTGGTAGAAAATAGCCTAGCAGAAGGTTATGCCAATATGGTAGTGGGCGATATTAAGCAATCTATTTATCGCTGGCGAGGCGGTGATTGGAAGTTGCTGTTGAATAAAATCACTGCAGATATCGGTGAGGGATATGTTGATAATCGGGTGTTAGACACAAATTATAGAAGTGCGGCAAATGTCATCGGCTTTAATAATGAATTCTTTGAGCAAGCATCTAAAGCATTGACAGCACAGCTAAAAGGAAAATTTGCGGCGATAGATCATGTGCCGTTAAAGGAACTGTTAGAAAACGAAGCAGAACAATTGGAAGTGGCCTATGAAAATGTGTTTCAGCAGGTATCTGAGCATAAAAAAGCAAAGCCCAACGGACATGTGAAAATTACTTTTTTGCCAGGTAAAATTGAAAAAGAGGAGGGAGAAATTGGCTGGAAAGAGGAGGTGAACGAGCGGTTACCAAAAATGATAGAAGGTTTGCAAGATCAAGGAGTGAGGGCAAAGGATATTGCCATACTGGTTAGAAAAAAGAATGATGGAAAGGATATAGCAGATGTGTTGCTATCCTATAAAAATGCTACGGCAGCGAAAAAAAAGTACAATTACGAGGTAGTTTCCAATGATTCGCTTTTTGTATGGTCAGCGGCTTCAGTGAATCAGATTGTTTACGCTTTGCGCTATTTGAATAATGAGCATGATCAAGTGGCAAAGACCAATTTGATTTATAATTATTGTCGCTATGTCTTAGGCGATACAGCGATTGATTGGCATGAACTATTTGCATCAGGTCGAAAGATGGAGCGCTACTTACCGCCTATGTTTTTTACTAAAAAAAATAGGTTGGTGAAGACTTCACTGTTTGAATTGACCGAGGAGTTGATTAGAATTTTTGGGTTGAATAAGTTGGTAGGAGAGTTGGCGTATATGCAAACTTTCCAAGATTGTATTTTAGAATTTTCGACCAATAATAGGAATGACATTGGGTCATTTTTGACATGGTGGGATGAGAATAAAACCAGCGAAAAACTCGCCATTAATGTTTCGGACGAAAAAGATGCGATAAGAATTATGACCATCCATAAGTCCAAAGGATTACAGTTCAAGGTGGTCATTATTCCGTATTTGAACTGGTCGGTAGATCATGGTAACCTCCCCAATACCATCTGGTGTGATACCAAGAACACAGTACCGTTTAATGCCATTAAATACTTACCGCTACGATATTCTTCCAGACTTGCCGATACAATTTTCAAACAAGACTACTATCAGGAAATGGTCATGGCCTATATGGACAACCTGAATATGCTTTATGTGGCATTCACACGGGCAGAGGACGGTTTGTATGCTTTTGCAAAAGAAAAGAAAGCGGTGAAGGATCCATCAAAGGATACGGGGTTTTCTCAAATAGCTGATGTGGTGTATGAATTAATGACTAAGGAAATGTCAAGTCTAAATAAAAATTGGGACAGCGAATCAATGGTTTTCGAAGTGGGAGACATGACAGCAATAGCAAAGAGCAAGCAGGACATGGAGATGAAAAACCTGTCATTGGGGGCAGTGGAAACCACCCATTGGCAATCGAAACTAACAGTTAAAAAACAAGGGGTAGACTTTTTTACGGATGCAGGAAAGGATAGGAGATCGCGAATAAGCTATGGTACTTTGACTCATGAAATATTAGCAAGGGTCAAGCAGAAAAATCAATTGAAACAAGCAATCGAAGCGGTGTATATTGAAGGAAAAATAGGCGCAGAAGACAAGCAACCTTTGTTGGATAAAATCAATAATATTTTCGAAATTGAGATAGTGAATAATTGGTTTACAGAAGATTATGTCGTAAAAACTGAAGTGCCTATATTACCCAAATCAGGAGAATTAAGCCGGTTGGATAGGGTGATGATAAAAGATGATACGGCAATTATAGTTGATTACAAAACAGGAGTAGAAAAAAGAGCAGATAATAAACAGGTAACAGACTATATGGCATTGCTCAAAGGGATGGGTTATGCTAGGGTAGAGGGATATTTGCTTTATATTGATAGTGAGAAGGTATTGCGGGTGTAATTGGTGGGTTAAAATTTACCATATAAGACATAGAAGGAAATGTAAGAATTTCATATAAGGTAAGTGTAAAAACTATTTTAATCTTTTATATGAAACCTTCAATGCCTTATAACTTGTTCCGACTTATTTGGAATGGTTTAAAAAATCAACATATAAGACATAAAAGAAGGTATAAGAATTTCATGTAATAAAAGTGAAAAGTATTTT
>CAYRIF010000154.1:4212-8732 GCA_964424205.1 uncultured Roseivirgaceae bacterium
AAAGTGAAAAGTATTTTGAGGGTACTTATATGAAACCTTCAATGCCTTATATGGTTTAAAAATTGAACAGATAAGACATAAAAGAAGGTATAAGAATTTCATGTAATAAAAGTGAAAAGTATTTTGAGGGTACTTATATGAAACCTTCAATGCCTTATATGGTAAAAAATATATAGTAGTACATAATAAATAATGAAGCCATTTTTAAAAGAGTTAGCAGAAGAGATATTTGAGAAACATGGTGGGCAGCTGGATGATTTGACCATTGTTTTTCCAAACCGTCGTGCAGGATTGTTTTTTAGGAAATACTTAGCAGAAAGTATAGCGCAACCCGTTTGGTCACCAAATATTTTAAGTTTAGAAGATTTTGTCAGAAACCTAACTACACTACAATCATTAGACAAGCTATCCTTGATTTTTAAACTCTATGAGTCTTACAAAAAACACAATAAAGCAGAGGAAGGTTTTGATCGGTTTTTTTACTGGGGAGAAATGTTGCTCAAGGATTTTGATGAGCTAGACCGCTATTTGATTGATGCGCAAAATTTATTTACCAACCTGCTTAGACAAAAAGAATTAGATGCAACTTTTGATTTTCTGACAGATGCCCAAAAGAAAATTATCCTAGATTTTTGGAGTAATTTTGATCCAAACGACTCTAAAGAAAAAAGGAATTTCATTAAAATATGGGACATTCTTTTTAAGGTGTATGATAGCTTTACTGAAAATTTAAAAGCGAATAATCAGGCGTATCTGGGTATGATGTATCGAGAAGTGGCGGAGAAAATGGAGGCGGACGAATTATTAATTGAGAATCAAAAAGTATTATTTGCTGGATTTAATGCACTTACGCCTTCCGAAGAGAAAATCATTACTTGGTTTGTTAAGAATAGAAGTAGCGAAATATTTTGGGATGTGGATGCCTATTATTTTAACAACAGTATCCAAGAGGCAGGAATGTTTCTACGAGCATATAAAGAGAAAGCTATTTTTGAAAGAAGTTTTGAAAAAGAAGTTCCAAGAAACCTGGAAGCAAACGAAAAGACCATAAAAATCATTGGAATATCATCTAAGATAGGACAGGCAAGAACATTGTCGCAGCAAGTAGCTGAAGTTTTGAAGATTGGAGCATCGCCTGAGAAAACAGTGGTGGTGCTACCCGATGAGAATTTGTTATTTCCTGTATTGAACGCCCTACCTGAAGCTGTTGATAAGGTGAATGTGACCATGGGTTATCCACTGCGCAATACGCCACTTTATAATTTGTTTGAGTACTTGATAGAAATGCAGTTGAAATTGCGATTGTCAAAAGACAAAAAACTATCATTCCCTCACCGACAGGTTTTGGCAGTGCTAAAACATCCTAGCATTATTAATTATAACCGAGTGCTGGCTACAAAAAACATAAAGCATATTGAGCGAAACAATCGTATTTTTGTCGCAGATGAGGAGCTTGAGAAAGATGAATCGCTATACCCATTGATTTTCAGGAAAGTGGAAGCTGCAGGTGATATATTTGATTACCTCAACGACATGCTGTTGCAGGTAGTTCAAAATGGTGAAGAAGATAAGAACACACTAGAGCAGGAATATGCATTTCATTTTTATACCCAACTGAATAGATTTAAGGAAATCGTAAAGGAGCAAAATATTACCTTGAAACTCGAAGTATTTCTAAAACTATTTAGGCAAATTATTCAGTCCATAAAAATCCCCTTTACAGGCGAACCACTGAATGGATTACAGATTATGGGGGTCTTGGAAACTAGAAACCTTGATTTTGACAATGTGTTTATTCTTTCGATGAACGAAGGGCTTTTTCCGGCGCAAGGGAATCTACATTCTTTTATTCCCTATAATATAAGGAAGGCATATAGCCTACCTACTTATGATCATCAAGATGCTATCTATGCGTATTTGTTTTATAGAATTTTGCAACGAGCAAAGAATATTCAGATTTTTTATAATACCGAAAGTGAGGCATTGGGTGGTGGGGAAATGAGTCGCTATTTACAGCAGCTTATTTATGAGTCGGATTTAAACATTGAAAAGGTCATCTTGAGCCAGGAAATTGAAACAGTAGAAGTCAAAGAAATTGCGATTTTAAAAAATGCTAAGGTCATGGCTGGGCTGGATAAATATATTGTTGGAAAAACAGTAGAAAATAAGCGATTGGCACCTTCAGCGTTAACTACTTACTTGGATTGTCGACTGAAGTTTTACTTTAAGTATATCGCCAATATCAAAGAACCTGATGCACTGGAAGAGGAGGTGGATGCTAAGGTTTTTGGGAATATTTTGCACGAAGCATTAGAGGCATTGTACCAAAACCATATAGAAAAAAACAAAACCAATGTTGTAAAAGAGGCGGATTTTAAATCTTTGATTTCTGGGCTTGAGGATTGCATTGATGCGGCATTTGGCAAGCATTTCGGCACGCCTCAGGGAAAGAAATACAAGTACGAAGGCAGGAATGTAATTGTCAAAGAGATTATCAAAAAGTTTACAAAAAAGGTGTTGGCACTGGATAAATCTTATGCGCCGTTTGAAGTGCTAGGATTGGAAATGGGTGAGGCAGACGGTATTGTGTTGGATTTAAATATCAAGGCAGGTCAACGCGACATCACTGTAGGACTGAAAGGAATAATTGACAGGGTGGACAGAAAGGAGAATGTGGTACGAGTGATTGACTATAAAACTGGTAAAGATGAAACCACTTTTAGCACAGTGGCAGATTTGTTTGACAGAAGTCTTGATAAAAGAAATAAGGTGGCAATGCAAACACTTTTTTACAGCTTGCTTTACCAAAACAAGCATCCCAGTAAGGCTGCTGTAATGACACCTGCAGTCTTTAACAGTAAGGAGATGTTTGGCGAAAAATTTGATTATAGGTTGAAATATAAGGAGCAGAGAAAATCAATTGTTTTATTTGATGCGAAACCTTTTTTAGAAGAATATAAAGGGCATCTCAAAGCACTATTAGAGGAGCTATTTGATGTCGAGGTTCCATTTGATCAAACAGACGATGTAACGAAATGTGGGTATTGTGCTTATAAGGATATTTGTCGGCGGTGATGTAAAATTTCGTGTTTTGAAATTTTTAAAGAAAAAGTGTATCTTTTTTATGTTTTTGCATTTAGGTATTGATAACAAAAATTAATACTGAAAATAGGTGCTGCTATTAACCGAAAATAATACTATTAAGATGGAAGAGAAGATTCAAATTGAATCTGCCAAACTAGACCCAAAGAATTTTAAGGTTTTGTATGATAAATACTTTTCAAGGATTTTTACTTTCATTCTTTCTCGGGTTAACGATAAAGATCATAGCTCTGATTTAACCTCGCAAGTATTTTTAAAGGCGCTGATTAATATTAAAAACTATAAATACCGTGGACTTCCTTTTTCTGCCTGGCTATTTAGAATTGCAATTAATGAGTGTAATCAATTTTTTAGAGCTACCAAAAAATACCGAACCATAGTACTTGATGGCGCATTTTCAGAGGCACTAATGTGTGAGATTGTGCGTAAAGATTCTAATGAGGATAACCATAGAAAACTAGGAGAAATTATTAAAAACCTTAAGATGGAGGAGGTGCAGTTGCTGGAACTGAGGTTTTATGAAAACAAATCTTTTAGAGAAATAGGTTATATCATGGATGTTACCGAAAACTATGCGAAAGTCAAGCTATATCGGCTATTGGATAAGATGAAAAAAAAAATAAATCAGACGAAATGAGCCAGAAATATAATATCATAAATGAGAGCCCTGCTATTTCGAAAAGTGAAATTGAACTGTGCAAAAATTTTGATTTGCTGCTCAAAAGGCAATCCGAAATTACAATAAATAAAACCAAGGGTCGGAGGACTAAGGGCGTTGTCTTGACTTTGCTGAGTATTGGATTGCTTTATTTTTTGTACACGTTTTTTGGGGGAGGGAATGAAAGTAATGTACATGTTAAAAAAGAAAAACCAATTATAATAACTGAAAATGTGGAGGAGAAAATGGAGGAATCGCCGGTACTTGACTATAAAGCGTCGGAAAAGAAAGGTATAATAGTAATGGAGAAAAAATCTACTAACGAAGCTAAGCAATCCAAAGAAAAAATAAATAAAGAAGAAAAAGTAAAGGAGGTAGCAAAATATAATTATGTAGAGGCTTCTCCAGTTGAAGGATTGCAGCGGTTATATAAGTATTTTGAAATGGAGCTTAGCTATCCCAAAACAGTTCTAAAAGATTCTATTGAGGGAACAGTGCTTATCAGTTTTGTGGTGGGAAAGGAAGGTGAAATAAAAAACATAGAAGTGCTGAAGTCATTGAGTGCATCACTGGACAATGAGGCAATCGGCGTAATCAAAAATATGCCAACTTGGAAAGCAGCAATGGTAAATGGGGAGCCTGTTGAGAGCAAGCTTTCTATTCCGCTAACCTTTAATATTAAAAACAAATAAGAGAATGATGAAATTGAAGACAATAGTAACAACGATTATTTTATTGATGGGTTACTGGAGCCTTTTCG
>CAYRIF010000155.1:0-8717 GCA_964424205.1 uncultured Roseivirgaceae bacterium
CAAAGTGATGGGATTTCAGGGATCGGCACTAGGCAGAATGGTCAATGTTTGGGGTGAAGACCGACAAATAATTGGTGTGGTGAAAGATTTCCATACCAATTCCTTTCGTAATAGTATTGAGCCCGCATTCATCTTTTTAAGACCTCAAGAGACAAATATGATTATGGCAAATATTGAGGGAGGAAGAGAAGCAGAAACCATAGCGCAGTTGAAAAAAATGTATGGTGCGTTTAACCCTGGCTATTCTTTTGACTTTAAATTTTTGGACCAATCGTATCAGGCTTTGTATGTATCTGAGCAACGGGTAGCAACCTTGTCCAAATACTTTGCTGGGCTGGCGATGATTATTTCATGTCTTGGTCTTTTCGGGTTAGCCGCCTTTACTGCCGAAAGACGAAGAAAAGAAATTGGGATCCGTAAAGTATTGGGTCAGAGTAATATACAGATTACAATACTGTTATCAAGCGAATTTGCCAAGTTAGTTTTAGTTGCTATTGTAGTTGCTTTACCCTTCGCCTATTTATTAACCAACGATTGGTTATCAGATTTTGCCTATAGCATAAATCTAAAGTGGTGGTACTTTATAGCAGCAGGTGGCGCTGCACTGATAGTGGCTTTACTAACAGTGAGTGTTCAGGCAGTTAGCGCAGCACATAAAAACCCAGTCAAGGTTTTAAGAGAAGAATGATTATTTACAATCCAATGCTTTCCTTCACCAGCGGATAAAGAAAAACGGCAAAGATTAGAATTGGTGCTATAAACCGCACAAAAAAGGGCCAAACTTTCATAAAAAAGGAATTTTCAATATCTGGATTTCCTTTTTTTAGTTCTTCCAATACCGTGTTTCTGTTCATCACCCAACCAATGAAAATACAAATAACCAAGCCAAGCAATGGTTGACTGTATTCTGTTGTAAAAGTGACAACATTTTCAAAGAGTGCTTCAAAGTTGTAGATAATAATAATACTTACCAGCCAGAAAAAACCGCCTATCAACCATGTGGATTTGGTACGTCCCATATTTTTGTTGTCCACGGCAAAAGAGACAGGTACCTCCAACATGGAGATAGAGGAGGTGACAGCTGCAATAATCATTAAAAGAAAAAATACAAAAGAGGCCAACACTCCCCATGTCTCCATCGAGTTAAACAACTCTGGGAGTACCTGAAAAATGAGATTTGGTCCTGATATTAATACGCCATGATTGTCATAAATGATGGTGCCGTTATGCGCAGCCACGTACATGGCAGGAATGATTAGTAACCCTGCAAAAAAAGCAATGCCAATATCTGCTAGTGTTACAAAGACTCCTAGCTTTACCAGGCTTTCTCTATCAGCGATATAGGAGCCGTAAACAAGCATGGTGCCTACCCCAAGGGAAAGAGAAAAGAAGGATTGTCCCAGGGCGCTGAAAATTAAGTTTGGGTCAGCAATTTTACTAAAATCAGGAAGTAAATATGCTTTTAAGCCTTCTGTAGCGCCGTCTAAGGTGAGTACATAAATAATCAAAAGTACTAGCATCACTAGCAATGCTGGCATTAACCTAGTAGACCATTTTTCAATACCCGCTTTTACACCGCCTGTAATGATGCCTATGGTCATTAAGTAAAAGATTGTGGTAAAGAGTATATTCCTAGTAAGTCCATCGGTAGTTACCCAGACTGCCGCTTCCTGCATGCCTACAAATTTGAAGACTGGTTCAACAGTATATGCCACCATCCATCCGGCGATGATTAAGTAAAAACTCATGATAATACCAACAATGAAAATGCCATAGTATCCAGCAGGAATAAAAGGTTTTCCACCTTCGATACTGCTGTAAGCACCTACGGGATTCGAGCGACTGTGGCGTCCGATGATAAACTCAGCCATGAGCAATGGATAGCCAATCATGAATGCCAATACTAAATAAACTAACACAAAAGCAGCGCCACCGTTTTGTGCGGTTTGTGCTGGGAAGCCCCAAATATTTCCTAGTCCGATGGCAGAACCCGCTGCTGCCATGATAAACCCTAAAGAAGAGCTAAATTCACCTCGATTTGAAGCCATAGTAATTTGAGTTTTTTCAGTATAGCTTGTAAATTAAATAAATATGGCAAATAATGGTGGTTTTTTTAGAATAATCAATTTTTTCCTTGGTATGTGGGGACATAAATCATTGAGAGCAGCCAAATTTTCAAAGGTTTTAAATCTTTGAAAATTTCAAATCTTCTCCGTGGTCTGTGTCTCCACAGAACACCCCCTATTTTTCGTTTATTGGCAGGACAGCCATAAAGTAAGGAGACCTCGCAACAGGTGCGAGGATTGTCTGTATTTTCTAGTTTTTCTTTCTTCACTATACGTGTTTGAGAGTTACCTAAAAAATAGATAATCAACGATTGATTTAACCTTTGTTTTGTTAATTTAGTGCGATAAGCAGGTGCCTTTCTCCGTGGTCTGTGTCCCCACAGAACACCCTCTACTACCCTCTTTTTCCATACTTTGTGTCCTCATAGACTGAAATATCGACCACTGACTTCGAGAGGGAATGCATTTGGTATAGGTGTAATCATAGGAAATGGTCTGTGAGGACACAGACCATGGAGGGGTTTAAAATTTTTGAAAAGTTCAAATCGAATCAAAGTACCTTCTCCAAAAACAACCTATTCTCACCAATAGGAATTCGTTCTTCAACAGCTGTAAGTGCAAACCCATTGGAGATTGCAAAAAGTAACATGGCTTTGTTTTTATTTCTGGTGGTCATTTTAATCTTATCATACCCTTCCTTTACTGCCCATTCTTCCATTTGGGCAGCTAATTTTCTAGCAATACCTTTCCCTCTAGATGCAGGAAGTACACCACCCATCCAGCTGTAAAATGAGTCATCTTGTTCTTTTTCATAACCTGCCTTGAATCCCACAATGCTGTTTTCAATTTCTGCAATGAGCATCAAAGATTTCTTTTTGCCAAGATTTTTCTCAAATACCGATTTTGGATACAAATTCTCAAATTCAGGAATGCCCATTGCCAATGCATAGACCTCTTCGATACTTCCTTCTCTTATGGTTGTTATTGACATAGTATTTCAATATTTTTTAATTTGTCATTTTGACCAGAGGGAGAAATCTAAAGCATGCGGACAAATCTATGTAGAAATATTTCTCTTTTTATAACCTCATGTCTTCAGAGTAATTCCCGCTCGTTTCAGCAACGCATCAGATGATGGCGCTTTTCCTCTAAATCTTTTATAAAGTACCATAGGATGCTCACTTCCACCAGCCGATAGGACATGTTTTTTAAATAAATCGGCCACATCCTTATTGAATATTCCTTTCTCCTGGAAATACTCAAAAGCATCTGCATCCAAGACCTCCGCCCACTTGTAGCTATAATATCCTGCAGCATAGCCCCCTTGAAATATATGGCTAAAAGCACAGCTGATATTAGTGCCTTCAACTTTCGGAAAAAGGCTGGTCTCTTCAAAAATATTATTTTCAAAAGCTTCGACATCAGTAATGGCAGAAGGATCAGCACTATGCCATCCCATGTCTAGTTTAGCAAGTCCTATTTGTCTTAAGATGGCGAGCCCTTCATTAAAATTGGCACTGTCTTTTATTTTTTTAATATAAACTTCAGGAATGCTTTCACCTGTTTGATAATGCTTGGCAAATAAGTCCAAGCATTCTTTTTCATAGCACCAGTTTTCTAGTATTTGAGAGGGTAATTCTACAAAATCCCAGTAAACACTAGTACCCGATAGACTTTCATAAGTGCCATCAGCCAGCATGCCATGTAGTGCATGACCAAACTCATGGAATAGCGTGGTCACTTCGTTGAAAGTAAGCAGTGAAGGTTTGGTTGGGGTAGGTTTGGTGAAGTTACAAACAATAGAAATGTGTGGTCGCTGTTCTGTATTCCCTTGTCTTTTTTGCCCTTGATACGAGGTCATCCAAGCGCCATTTCTTTTCCCTTTTCTCGGAAAAAAATCAGCATAAAATACAGCGATGTGTTTGCCGTTTTCATCGGTTACTTCATACGTGGTGACCTCTTCATGGTATTTATCTATGGTCTTGTTTTCAGCAAAACGCAACCCGTAAAGTTTGTTGGCTACTTGAAATACACCATCAATCACGTTTTCTAATTTGAAGTATGGTTTTAGCAATTCATCTTCGATATCAAATTTTTCTTTTTTTAGTTTTTCCGAGTAAAAGGAAGAATCCCATCGCTCTATCACCGATGGCCCGCCAATACTTTTGGCATATTCTGTCAATTCATTTAGCTCTTTTTGTGCCACAGGTTTTGCCTGTACTTGCAAGTTATTCAGAAAACCAATTACCTTTTCAGGTGTTTCTGCCATTCGTTGCTCTAGTACAAAATCGGCATGTGTTTGATATCCTAATAAATTGGCACGTTGCTGGCGCAAACTAGCGATGTCCATGACATATTTCCTATTGTCATTTTCTCCTTCAGCAAAAGCCCTTGAGCTAAATGCCATGAACAGTTCTTTTCTTAAAGCGCTATTTTCTGCATACATCATAAAGGGCACATAACTAGGATAGTCTAATGTGAAAATCCATTTCCCTTCCTTTCCTTTTTCTTTAGCCGTCTGTGCAGCAGTTTCAGTGGCGCTTTCTGGTAAGCCTTTTAAGTCTTTTTTGTTTGCAATAACCAATTCGTATGCATTGGTCGCCGCCAAAACATGTTCTCCAAATTTTAAAGAAAATTGCGATAGATTTTTATCAATTTCACGAAGTTTCTTTTTATCCGCTGCTCCTAGGTTCGCCCCATTTCTCACAAATCCTTTGTAAGTATTATCAAGTAGGGTAGTTGCTTCAGCGGTCAGTTCTTGCTGTTGCTCATATACGCTTTTCACTTTTTCAAAAAGCACTTCGTCCAACTGAATGTCATTAGAAAAGGCAGACAGTAGCGGAGAAACTTGCTGTGCTAATTGTTGAATATTATCATTGGTTTCTGCTGAGTTCAGGTTAAAAAATATCATAGAGATTTTACCAAGTAATTCGCCACTTTGCTCCAATGCCACGATGGTATTCTCAAAAGTGGGCGCTTCCGCATTTGACTTGATAGCTACTACTTCGGCCTTGGCAATTTTTATAGCCTCTTCAATGGCAGGCAAATAATGGGCTTCCTTAATTTTTGAAAAAGGAGCCGTGCCAAATGGGGTGTCAAACGGTGCTAATAATGGATTCATGCGGTATGATTTTTGTGATTTTTTGTAGCACAAAAATAGGTGTAAAATGTTAGTGGAAAGAGGGGAATAGAAAAAAATGTAAATAGTTTTATGGAAAGAATTTCCTCACTTTATAAAAGTACTAGATTTATCCGCTACACATTGGTAAGAGTGTAGCGGATTTTTCTTAATTATCTATCAATAATAAAAGTTTCTTTTTCTATACCAAGCATTCCGTGGTTAATGGTTAAAATATACATGCCATTTATAGTAATACGCCTTAAGTCGATTGAAAGTTGGGAAGCGTGTGATTTAGTGCTAAATACTAAACTGCCAAACATATCGTGAATTAAATATTCTCTTTCTTCTTGAAATCTATCTATGATATGTTCTCCACTTTCCTTAGACAAAAACTTAATATTGAGCCTATCTGTAGCGGGAATTGGTGAGATTACAGCTAATGGGCAGGTTTCACAATTACCTAAACGTGGAATTGCCCCACCATTACCACCATGTTGTACATAGAGCAATTTAGCACCGCCTGCACCACAGGCATTGACACCCATAATTTGAACATATCCTGCTTTTTTTGAATATCCTGTAAATGCTTGCAGCGAAGTGCCTGTAGTGGGTGTCATTTGCCAATTTTGCCCGAAAAGATTAATATTAGAAACAGTCTCAAAAGGATGAGGCAACCACCAATCATAAGAAGTAGCCCCGGCAGACCCACCTCCATAATAATTGACCAATGCTCCAGTTTGTACTGCCGTTGGACCATATAAAACAGTAGGCGTTCCAGGCCTCCCAGACCAAATTGTCCGTGATAAAATGGCTGTGCCAGCACATGCTGCAGAGGTAATATTTGCAGTAAGCGTAAAGTTCCCATTTTGCACTGGAGTGACTACCACCTGACTACCATTGGCGGCTAGTGTTACCCTGCCCGCAGGTGTAGCAGTCCAGGTGACATTGCCACCTGCTGGCACACTGTAGGTGGCTGTGTTGCACAACGTAGCCGAACCTATGATTTCAGCATTATCACACATGAAAGCACAATTATAGACCATTCTATTCGCATCATTTAGCTCTTCTGCTAGCCAGTCGCCATTTCTTGGCCAAAATGAAATATGTGGTTCATTGTCACCATCTCCGAAGGCAGTGACAAAACGATCAAACGGCGTGTCTCTAGGCGCTACCAAGGGTACATCGCTTACATACCTTGCTGTGTAGTCATTATCGGTCAATGCCACATTGCCACTGCCAATATCCAAGGCGCTAGTGGTGGAGACAAAGGAAAAATTAGGGTTTTGTGTTGCTTGTATATTATATTTGATAAACCAGTTTTTCACATCTTTATCTTCCAAATCTACATTGCCTGGAATGATGCCGCCGGGATAAGAATCAAAAGGCAACATATTAAGTGGTGAGTTGAATTTTTTGTCGGTGATGGTCGTGTTGATATTGACTAGCCACAAAATCTTCTTGGTATATTTGATTTTTCCGCTGTATATTTCCTGTGCGCCAGCTTGTGGCAAAGCACTGATGTCAAAATCAAAGGTCAATGTGTTTTTTCCTGGAATAAGCCCCAGAAGAAAAACAGGCTCACCAGTAATTGCTGCTGTGGCTACAGCGGTTCCTGGAAAGATAAATTGCACATAATCTGCTAAAAACCGAGTGCTTCCCTTTCCATGGTAGGAAAACAGACTCCCACCAGGGTCTAACGCCTGAGGCAACCCACATTCACTACCATTGCTCAGTGCTACGTTTCGTGTTTGCTGTGGGTAACCCATATTCTGGAGTTCGGTTTGCCAATTATTATGTGCAGTGTTATTGAGCTGATAGAACAACCCAATATAATTTGTAAGCATTTGTCGTGCCGCAGGAGTGTCTTGTAATAACAAGCCATCAAACGGTGTGGCATCTGGCCCTTTGGTGAAAAAGGGAATAATGATTTCTAGCAGCCCAGCTACCAGTGGTGCTTGCACATATTGGTGCAAGGCATGCCTACTCAGAAATTGATAACCCAGCGGTACATTGGCACCTTGGTGGGGAGCATCATGACTTACAAAAAGACGGGTCTGATGGTCTTCACCATTGTTTTCCATGTTACGCAAGGCGTACCGAGCGACCAGCCCACCCATGCTCTGCCCCAACACCACATTGTCTATGCCAGCAGGTTTGTTGTCGTTGACCCAACGGATGACCTCTTCTAGCAGCAGGGCATTGCGCTGGATATGATCTACCCCATTGTGCCAGTCCACATAGATGATGTCGTATTGTTGGGTGGCTTCTCCTAGTATTCCGCTTAAATTTCCTGCTTGAATTCTTCTAGTGTCAGCAAGAAAATTATCGATATTTCTATCCCCAAATTCATCTTCGGGTTTAAACAAAGTACCCGGATCAAAACCTTCGGCGACAATCAATGGTCGTGTCAAGGTAGTGCCGGTGGCATAGTTGATGCTGACCGTACCAGTAGCTGCACTGCCCAGGTATTCTTCGGTGGCGGTGATTTCAAAAATCTCATCTACTTCGGTGGGCGTTGCCAAAATGCTTTTTTGAT
The DNA here is from genome assembly GCA_964424205.1 of uncultured Roseivirgaceae bacterium. Lineage (GTDB taxonomy): Bacteria > Bacteroidota > Bacteroidia > Cytophagales > Cyclobacteriaceae > CAYRIF01. The sequence continues at coordinate 7,724 of CAYRIF010000155.1, forward strand.
TTTTCAAGGCGCTGCTCCCTAGATAATCCCTTGGGCTTTTTTGGATGTAGATTTTAGAATGGCTGTATAGTTTGTTGCCGTTGGCAAGGCTGAGGCGGTATTTCCAATCATAGGTACCAGCATTGGCGTAATTGACGTTTACTGCCGCTGCGCTAATGGTTCTATAACCGAGCCCATCAGAAAAATCGACGGCTACCGAAGTAGCCTCACTGCCCGCATTGGTCAGCCACAGGTCGTCTGGCAGTGCTACTTGAAAGTGTAGGCCATCATGTTTGGTAATGGCAGGTGCCATGGCAAAAGTCACTTGCTCTTCATAAGGATTTCTCCATATACCCAGTGTTTTTGCCCAAGGGGTTGGTTTAGCATAGACATCATAGAACTGTCCGTTTTTAATAGATACCAAGCCACTACTGTGTGCATTGTCTTTAAATTTGCTATACTGATAGTACAAGCCGCTTAGTACAATCTTATCTTGCTGGCGGTGACCATGCCAGGCTGACTGCAGTGCTTGTGGTGTTACAAATCCCGAGGCATTGGCATGAATCCTAGCCATGAGCAGGGTATAGTATAGCTGCAAGTAGGTGCCTGCATCGGTATAGTTGTCAGCAGTCAGCTGCCCATTAAAGGCAGGGGTTTCCACAAACTCCATGGCAAAATCTAAGAGTAAGCCATGGGGTATTTTGTTTTTGTTTAATTTATCAAAGGCGTGGTTCATTTGTGTGGCAAATTCCCGATTAATTTCTTTGGGCGGTATGGGTGCCTTAGTACTAGATACTTGGGCAGTCAGCAGATAACTTGCCAATAGGGCAATGGTTAGTAATAGTGTTCTTCTCATTTTGCTATAGTTTAAGGTTAAAAATTTAATTACTTGATATATCTCGAATCAAAACGCCCATTGGTAATGGATACTTCCTCGCCTGCGGCATTGATCGCTTCAAACCAAAAAGTACCGGACACAATGGCACTGTCAGGGTCAAAGCGGGTGATGGTTAAC
>CAYRIF010000156.1:0-8698 GCA_964424205.1 uncultured Roseivirgaceae bacterium
CAGGTAGTGGGCGGTGCACTGCCTGATGTATATACCATGCCTTTTCATAGTTTAAACTTTACACTTAACAAGGCATTTGGGAAAGACCAAAACTCAAATTTAAGTATCAAGGTGAAGAACTTGCTAGGAGAGAAAAATCAAAGTGTTTATCAATCATTTGGTGCTCAAGATCAAATATTTAGATTAAGAGACCCTGGCACTTCTTTTTCTGTTGGATATAGCATTAGGTTTTAGTTCCTTAGTTTAGATGCCTGACAGGTTTTTCTTGTGCAACGATGCCTTGGCGAAGGGGCATAAACCTGTCAGGTATAATTTATCAACTAAACCGCCGCCTCACCAGATTCAAAAAAGAATCTACGGCGTCACTTTCTTTTTTCCAATGGTTGGATTTTGCAAAGTCATTTTCAATCATGCTAAAGGCTTCTTTGTAATCAGCACATTTTTCTAGTTTTTCAACTGATGCATTAAAGTTATCAGCATTTCCATCAAAAAGCTCATTGATAAACCTGTATTTTTGGTTAATTGACAGGTCATTTTTTAGGCTGGAAATGTTGTCATTTTTTAATTGGTCAGCAATCGTTGGAGCGACTTTCAGCTTTATTTTGTCATTAATGGTTTCAATTTTTTCAGTAAATTTTTCATTGACAGTGAGTACGCTATCTCCTTGTTCAGCATTAATATCAGACGTTACTATTATATTTCCCTCAGGGATATCATCATAAAAACTATTAATATCAAGCATTTCAATTTTCGAAAATTCACCCACATACTTTTCAAAATCGTCGGGCTCTTCGCTTGTACTACCAATCACTTCATCTAAGTATTTCAGCGCCTTTGCACTACTTACATTTTCTTCTTTTTCTTCTTCTATTTTTTTCCAAAGTTCGTTATAGAGAAATTTATTAATCTTTACATATTTTCCTCTTTGCTTTAGCGCGTCTAATTTGATTAATCCGTTTTCAGCGTTGTTGATAAAATTTCTGTAATAGTCGTAAGGGGAAATAACAATTAGTATCGTATCCTTTACCGCTGATATTACCAATGGTTCAAAATCGGGACGTTTAATGTTGATATTTTGAGAAAGTAAGTTCATAAAATTTTTTAGAGACTCCTTTACTTTCGGTGCTTCAAAATCAAAATAGGGGCTTTTTAATTTTTCAGTTTCCTTTTCCCAAGAGATAAACAAGTGCTTGAGAATAAATAAATTTACCTGATTTATTTCCGAAAAACTGAGAATCTCCTGCCCGGTAATTGATTCATTATTGTTAAAAAATGCACCAAGCAATGCCTTGGCGGTTTTTTTGCTGTACTGCTCAATTGAATGATGATTTAGTTTGCTCTCCATGATGTTGTGAATATAATGAATATGACAAAGATAACGATTCAAAAAATTAATTTATTATTTTTGAAAGTTCATAATTTAAAATGACTGGATGTTTATTGAGCCACATTTCGGAGGAGGAAAGCATAAAGGAAATCGACAAACTGGTTGGATAGAAGTGATTTGTGGGTCTATGTTTTCCGGAAAAACTGAGGAACTCATCAGGCGGCTGAACAGGGCATATATCGCCAAACAAAAAGTAGAGATTTTCAAACCTGCCATTGATGTGCGCTATGACCATGAGGATGTGGTGTCACACAACGAGAATAAAATTAGGTCAACACCTGTAAATTTTGCCAATGATATTTTGCTTTTGGCGTCGGATTGTGAAATTGTAGGCATTGACGAAGCACAATTTTTTGATGATTTGCTAGTTGAAGTATGTGTGAAACTTGCTAATAGTGGGAAGCGTGTTATTGTTGCTGGGTTGGATATGGACTTTGAAGGAAAACCTTTTGGATCCATGCCTGCGCTGATGGCAGTGTCTGAGTTTGTCACCAAGGTACACGCCATATGTATGTTATGTGGCGATGTGGCGTCGTATTCTTATAGACTTGCCACCTCAAAAGAAACGGTGCTGCTGGGTGAAACACAAGAATATGAGGCACGCTGTCGAAAATGTTTTGTGAAAGGGTTGGAAGAAAAAAATAATTAATAACTGCTCTAATTAAAAATGTATTGAGACTTTTTAAAAGATATATTATCACACCAATGCTATTGTCCATGGTATTTGAGAAGGTAGCCTATCTCGCTCAGAGTCTCCTGAAAGGGACGCTGAGTATTAACTTGAATAGCCATTGGGAAGCAGACTTTCTACTGGTTTTCCCAGGAAGGAATGGTGATAGAGGAGGTCGTCTTAACCACTGTTGGATGGTGTATAAACTATTAATCGTACTGTTGTTAGTTACATCAGTTGATGTAAGCGCTCAAAATGACATTCCAATCGGTACGTGGCGCTCACATTTTTCTTATTACAATGCCAAAACATTAGCACTTGCCAACGAAAAAGTTTATTGTGGTACAGAAAATGGGCTTTTCTTTTTTGATAAAAATGAAAATACAACGACCATACTTTCAAAAGTAAATGGGCTAAGCGACGTCGGCATTAGTAGTCTTGCTTATCTAACTGCCAAAGATTTGCTTTTCATCGCATATGCCAATGGAAATATTGACTTACTTCAAAATAATGAAATTACCAATGTCAAGACTATTAAAACAGCAGACTTTAGTACTTCAAAGCGAATAAATCATATCGGTGCAGACAATTATTTTGCTTATTTATCCACAGATTTTGGGGTGGTTGTTTTTGACTTAGAGAAAAAAGAAATTAAGGAGTCTTATAAAGAAATTGGTGAAAATGCCACAGTGCTGCAAATCTTAAGTAGCACTATTGTGCGGGATAGCCTTTTTGTAGCGACGGATAAAGGCGTCTTGGCAACTTCGCTTGATCCACAAGTGAATAGGCTAGATTTTCAAAACTGGAGAAGATTTGACGCGATAACAGGCATTCCTAAAGTAGCCATTAGTGCTATTAGTGCTAGAAATGAGGTGGTTTATGCGACAATAGACAATGATAGTATTTACCGGTACGATGGGCACACATGGAAAGCCATCCATAAAGTTGATGGTACGGTGAATTCGATGACCCAATCTGGAGCGGCAATTTTTATTTCACTAAGTAGTCAACTACTGAAACTGGATAGGTCAGATAATTTGTCTCAAATAAATGAAAGCATCATTGAGCAACCATTTTTTGCTATGACTGACATGAATAGTCACCTATGGGTGGCGGATGGAACAAATGGACTTGTTACTAACGTCAATAATGCCTTTGAAAGCATTCGTCCTAACGGATTGTTTTTTGATGCGGTGTGGCGGCTCAGAAGTTTTGATAAAAAGTTAGTCGCATTGGCAGGAGGCTATACCAATGGTGTTCCGCATCGCAACGAAAATGGATTTTCTGTTTTTGAAAATGGACAATGGAAAAACTATAATAGTACAGGGATTTCGGACGTCACCGCAATTCCAGAAGTAAAGGATTTGGTAGATGTTGCCTATGATTCTTTTACAGGAAAAATATATTTTGCTTCCTTTGGCTACGGAATTATAGCCTGGGATGGTGAAGAGACTTTCTTCATTAGTGATGAAAATACAGCGGGTAGCACCTTGCAAAACACAAATGCGCCGGAGCATTTCACAAAAGTATCAAGTGTTGCGTTTGATTTCGAAGGAAATTTATGGATGCTGAACCATGGTACTACCTTTCCATTGCAGGTTTTGAATACAGACGGTACATGGCAGGCATTTCCCCCATCTTCTGTTAATGCGAAAAGCACAGGGAAATTGCTAATCCCCGACGCACAGCATAAATGGTTGATGAGTGATAATGGGACAGGCATTATAGTGTTTGACGAAGAAAATAACGAGACGAGAAGCATTACCTCAGGTTTTGAAAACGGCAGGTTGCCAAATAACAGAATCAATGATGTTGTTGAAGATAATAATGGTGAAATTTGGATAGGTACAAAGCTGGGTGTTGTTTTTTTTCCGACATCTTTTAGTATCATTAATGAAGAATCACTGGTGGCAAATGTACCGTTTTTTGACAACCGCCCATTGCTTTCCAAAGAAGACATATCCGCAATTGAAGTGGATGGCGGTAATAGAAAATGGATTGGTACGAGCAATGGACTTTGGCTGTTTGGCGAAGCAGGGGAATCTTTGGTTTTTAAATTCACAGCAGAAAATAGCCCACTCCCTTCTAATAAAATAATTGACTTGGAAATTGAGGGAACCACGGGAGAGTTGTTCATAGCCACCGATAAGGGGATGGTTTCTTTTAGAAGTACGGCGACAATGGGTACACCAATGCATCAATCTGTAAAGATTTTCCCAAATCCTGTGAAAAGCAATTTTAATGGTACTGTAGGTATTTCAGGACTTGCTAACAATGCATTGGTAAAGATAACGGATATTTCAGGAAAATTGATTTTTGAAATAAGGGCGCAAGGAGGGACTGCTACATGGAATGCAAGAGGGTACAATGGACAAAGGGCGAGTACGGGTGTTTATCTAGTTTTCAGCGCTACGGCTAATGGTGAAGAGACTTTTGTAGGAAAAATTGCGGTGGTGAATTAATTGATAAGTAAATTTGGCAATATAACTTTAGAATATAACGATGAAAAAACTTTTGGTACTGCTCATACTATTTACAAGTATTAATGTCTCATATGGACAAGAAATAGACTCCGTTGACTTTGAGAATTTCAAAAAATTCCTTCCATATATGTTAAAGGGAATGAATGAAGCATCTTCTAAAGAATTAGATGAGAGAACTTCCGGAAAGTTTAAAAAACCATGGAAGATTAAGGCTTTAGAAAAAGGGAAAGCGGAGAAAATCCTTAGCAAACTGGTTGAAAATCGCAGATTTGAAATAGAGAAGGATTATCAGGGTGAGTGGAAGCTAAAGTTTTTTTCTAAGCTGCAAGATTTTGAAACGGCTGATGAAATATATGAAAGTAATGGTTTATTATCCAATGTGTACATTCAAATTTCAGATATAAAAATACTTGACGAAAAAGGGAATTCTATTTATGTAACAGGACAAAATAAAAGCGTTCGAAACAATGAATCACACGAATTGGATTTTAATAGTAGCCAAATAAATACTACTTTCCCAATCAATGGGAACTACAAAAATGTTAAAGGGAATATAACGATAACAATGAAAGAGTTTTCAGACATCCAGTATATGGAGTTTGATAGAAACGCTAGAAATGTAATTTTTAATTTAGGTGGGTATAAAGGAATTGAATTGCTGAAAGTTGAAAAAAACAAAGCATATTTTGTTTTGCCTACTGTTATAAAGGGCTTGCAAATTGTATCTACAAATAAAAATAACGAAAATTTTTCAATGAACATGGTGGCAAATTTTCCAAAAAAAATTTATGATTTTGGAGTGATTAAGGGAAGGACAGATGAAGATATAAATAAATTTATTGAGGAATTATCTATGGATGAAGTGTATAGAAAATCGAAAATCTTAATTTATGAAACAAATGGTACTATAGAAAACCTATATATATTCAAAAAATCGAAACAAGTGGAATTAGGAACAAGAACGTTAGAAATACTACTTAAGGACAGTTCACATTAGGTTGTATTTATTATTCAAATGCTATACAAAACAAGAGGCATTGTACTTAATTTTATAAAATACCGAGAGACTTCTATCATCGTTCGGATTTATACCGAGGAATTTGGGTTGACATCTTATATTGTCAACGGGGTGCGTAGTAAAAAATCAAAGAACAAAATAGCACTTTTTCAGCCACTGACTTTGCTTGACCTAGTAGTTTATAATCGTAAGAACAGCAACCTGAATCGTATTTCAGAAATAAAATGTGCAGCACCTTTTGCAGAAATTCCTACCAATATAAAAAAATCTACCATGGCATTATTTATGACTGAAATGTTAGTAAAAACACTAAAAGGAGAGGAGGGAAATGCGCAATTGTTTGATTTTTTGTACCAATCGATTTTGGTATTGGAACATATGCATCACGGGTATGAAAATTTCCACCTGCAATTTATTTTGAAACTCGCACGCTATCTCGGATTTGCACCACAGTCGGCAGAAGAAATTTTGCACCAGGTGCATGGTGCAGTAGCAAAGCAGACTGATGAATTACAGCGGTTGGATAAGCTATTAAAACTTTCATATCAAGAGAAAGTTGAAGTTACTAACGCCATGAGAAGAAATCTCTTAATCAAAATACTTGATTTTTATCGGCTGCATGTTGATGCGCTGGGTGAAGTGAAATCACTGACTGTGCTGCATGCAGTTTTGAATTGAGGTTATCTACGTCAAACTAACGAGTTTAAACCCAATCCCCCGTACAGTCAATATCTCTAAATCAGGATCCGCCTTTAGGTGTTTTCTTAACTTGGTGATGTACACATCCATACTTCTGGCATTGAAGTAGGTATCATCACCCCAAATGATTTTCAAAGCCATGCTGCGGTCTAGGGTTTCTCCAAAATTGATACTTAATAGTCTAAGTAGTTCGGTTTCTTTTGAGGTAAGTTTGGTTTCCGTATCACCAAACTTTAACACATGAATATCATAGTGAAAAATGAATTTTCCGATGTTGAAAATTTGTGATTTATGCTCGTGCGTCTCGTTCTTGGTTCTTTTTAGAATGGCTTTGATTCTCAATAAAAGCTCTTCCATGACAAATGGCTTGGTCATATAATCATCCGCCCCTATTTTCAATCCTTTGATGGTATCTTCTTTCATGGCTTTGGCGGTCAGAAAAATGATAGGAACCTGCTTGTCAATGACTTTCACCTCTTTGGCAAGTGAAAACCCATCTTTTTTGGGAAGCATAATATCAAAAATACACAAATCAAATAGCCCTTTGTCAAATGCTTTCAATCCTTCTTCTCCATCGCTGCATAACTTTGTTTCAAAGCCTTTTACGTCCAAATATTCTTTCAATATTTGCCCTAAGTTTGGGTCATCTTCTACTAAAAGTATTTTCATCTTTTTATGTAATCTTTCGGGAAAAATAATTTAAATTCTGTACCTTTCATTACTTCGCTTTTCGCAGAAATAGTACCACCATGGGCTTCAATCATTGTTTTCACATAGGCCAAACCAAGTCCAAAGCCCTTTACATCATGCACATCTCCAGTGTGTACTCTGTAGAACTTGTCAAATATTTTAGGCAATGCCTCTTTGGATATGCCAATTCCTTTATCAGTTATTTTAACGATGATTCCTGCACTAATATTCTCTGTTTGTATGAATATTTCAGGAGTTTCAGGGGAGTATTTATTAGCATTATCAAGCAAGTTTCTAATTATATTGGTCACATGAAATTGGTCTGCCATGATATTACTCGCCGCGGCGTTTAGCTGCTTTTGAATTTTCCCACCTTTTTTTCTGACTTGTAAGTCTATGTTTTCTACTGCTTTTTCAATTACTTGGTGCACGTCGAAATTAGTAATTTTTAAATTAAATTCTCCTTTGTCAAGCATTGCCATTTGCAAAACCTTTTCCACTTGAACGCCTAGTCTCTTATTCTCTTCTTGGATGATATCTATATACCTATCTCTTGTTGTTGCTATAGTGCCTATTTCTTTGTCTTGCAATGCCTCACAGGCTAGGGAAACAGTGGAGATTGGTGTTTTGAACTCATGGGTCATGTTATTGATGAAATCATTTTTAATTTCTGAGATTTTTTTCTGCTTTATAATTGTCAGAATGGCATAGCCAAAACTAAAAAGGATGATGGAAATAAGTATAACAGAAGATAGTAAAGTGAACCACATTTTACCCATGAGAAAGCTGTCTTGTTTCGGAAATCGAACCAAAAGATTGCTAGGAACACCAAGCAAATCGTTCGGAAATAAGGAGGTCTTCAGTTCGGTTTTTCTTAAGGCTAAATGGTTGCCATGTATTTTTGAAAATATAAACGCTTCATTCCCCTTTTTTAGCACCCCATAGTCGTAGTCGAGCGTGATATTCTTGTTTTTAAACGCATGCTTCAATAGGGAATCCAAACTTATTGCATCGATTCGGTCTTCTAAGTTTCTTTCACCAATCAATATCTGCATCAACGCCCGGTTATAGTCTTCCGTTTTTTTTGTGACTTTTTTAAAGTCTCTCAAAAAAGATTCACTGACCTTAGAGCCAGACTTAAACTCTTTATTAATGACTACCTCTCCTGAATCGCTGATGATATTTAGACTGCTTCCTTTGTCAAATTTTAATATGTTATTTTGCCCGTTGTTGGATTTTAATTGATACCCAAGCGATAAGCCTTGTAGGTAATCATCGCTTTTGTCGGCTGGGTCTCTTGTCAGTGTTTTTTTTTGAAAAGAGCTTTCATAATATTCTATAGTATCAGATTTAGAGTCAGATGGATTTGCCCAGGTGAATTTTCCAATGATATTGTCTTGAACTATCGACAGTGTTTCTTGTTTTTCCAGTTTTTGAGAAACAGTATTCAGTGCGTCTTGCACATCTTTTTTAAATCTTTCCTCGCTCACCTTTAGGGCATTGCTAATCCAGTAAATCTGAAAACCCACAAGCCCGAGCAATGCGATGCTCATCAAAACTATTATAGAACGTATGGATGCCTTTGTCATTTGTACAAATTTACGGCAAAGCGCAATAGTGTTTTATGTTTTAACTATAATTAACGCAGATTAACTTCTCTTAACACTAATTCTCCAGTAGAGTTACTAATATTGCATCAAAGAAATAGTAATTGATTAGTAGAAGAATAGTTTAACAAACAAAAAGGGGAA
>CAYRIF010000157.1:0-8689 GCA_964424205.1 uncultured Roseivirgaceae bacterium
ACATTGTCAACATCATCTTCGTGAACGGTCTCTACCGTTGTGTGCATGTATTTAAGTGGTAGGGAAATAAGTGCCGAAGCGACTCCCTCATTTGAATACGCAAAAGCATCTGTATCCGTACCTGTCGAGCGGCTTGCCGAGGCTCTTTGAATAGCTATCTTATTCTTGTCGGCTGTTTTTATAATCATATTTAGCAGATTATTCTGCACAGCAGGCCCGTAAGTTAGTACTGGTCCATCTCCTGCTTTTTGCAGCCCATCTCTTTTTTTGTCATACATCGGTGAGGTGGTGTCATGGCATACATCGGTGACAATGGCTACATCAGGTTTTATCCGCTGGGCAATCATCTGTGCCCCTCTCAGACCTATTTCCTCTTGCACTGCATTCACAATATACAACCCAAAAGGAAGTTTAACTTTTTTCTCTTTCAGCATTCGTGCTACTTCAGCAATCATAAATCCACCCATCCTATTATCCAACGCTCTTCCCGTCCAGTACTTTTTGTTCAGTTTCATCAGCTCATCTTCAAAAGTGATGACACAACCCACATGAACACCTAACTTCTCTACTTCTTTTTTTGTCGCACAGCCGCAGTCAATAAAAATGTTTTTCAAAGTCGGCGCTTCTTCCTTAACCTTTCTTCTCACATGAATGGCCGGCCATCCAAAAACACCTTTCACAATTCCTTTTTCGGTATGAATATTTACTCTTTTTGAAGGTGCTATCTGATGGTCTGAACCACCATTCCTTACCACATATATATAGCCATCATCTGAGATGTAATTAACAAACCAAGCAATCTCATCAGCATGCGCCTCAATCACTACTTTGTACTTTGCTTTTGGATTTACCACCCCCACAACCGTTCCATACGTATCTGTAAAATACGCATCGATATAAGGCTTCACATAATCCAACCAAATTTGCTGTCCCGAACTTTCAAAGCCCGTTGGTGAGGCGTTATTTAAGTATTTTTCTAAAAATGTTTGACTTTTTTTATTCATTTTTTTCTAGTCGTTTTCTGTGTAAATTATCACCGTCAAATATAGGCAAAAGAGTTGGAACTTGACTGTTTTCAGCATGGGGCATCACACATAAAATCTAATTTATTACATTTGCACCATATCTTTCTTTCAAAACCACCATCATTAAATGAGAATTGCAACAATCGACATAGGCACCAACACTTTTCACATATTGGTAGCCAATGTGTCAAAAAGAAAGTTTGATATTCTACACAAAGAAAAGCGGTCGGTCAAAATTGGACAAGGAGGAATTTCCCAAGGCATCATTACCAAAGATGCACAAAAACGGGCATTAGATACGCTCGCCTATTTTAAGACTGTAATAGATGAGTATGCAGTGGAACAAGTGTTTGCCACCGCCACTAGCGCTATCCGTAGCGCCAACAATGGCAAGGAACTTACCGCCAAGATAAAATCACAAACTGGCATTGAAGTACGAATCATCTCAGGTGACCTAGAAGCACAATTTATTTATAATGCGGTGAAAAAAGCAGTGGACATAGGCAAAGAAACATCGGTTATCATGGATGTGGGTGGGGGAAGTGTAGAGTTCATCATTTGTGATGCACACCAAATATTTTGGAAAAAGAGTTTTGAAATTGGTGGACAGCGACTTTTGGATTTGTATGATTACCATGATCCTATTTCATCTAATCAAATCACAGACCTTCAACAATACATCGCCTCTAACCTTGAAGAATTAACCGATGCTTGCAAAAAATACCAGCCGAAAACATTGATTGGCTCCTCGGGTTCATTTGATACGTTGATAAATATTTACGAAGCAAAAGAAAACCTTCCACACCACGAAAAGCAAACTGAATTCTCACTGTCACTGCTTGCTTTCACCAATATCTACAATGAAATCATTGAAAAGAATCGAACCGAACGATTAAAAATGGAGGGCATGGTAGAGATGCGGGTAGATATGATTGTGGTGGCACTTGTTTTAGTGAAATTTGTGATTGACAACAATACCTTGAGAAAAATCAAAGTCTCATCACTCTCGCTCAAAGAAGGCGTGCTTTATGATATTTTGGAGAGGATTTAAAGTTTTTCTCTTATCTCTCTCTCTGTGCGTATCAAAAATCCATTCGACGCCTTTTCTATCCAGTCCCTTGATAAGTTTTTTATCACCCGTCCATAATGGCGATTCTAATTCAAGACTCAGTGCAATAAATGGCGCATCAAATTCATCTACATCTTTAGTTAGAGTTATAGCCTCTTGCCAGTTATCACTGCTAATTTGTTCTAAATCAATTAAACTAATTTTCTTAAGGGGCATTCTTTTCAAAAAGCGAATATCCTTCTCTGTAAACCCAGAAATATTTACTAATTTTTTATGATGGCGATCCAGTTCTTCTACAATACTTGATGGGGAATAAAATTCAAATACATCAGATGAATTCAATAATATATCGCTGATGCTCCCACTATGGTTTAAAATTCCACTGAAAACAATATTGGTATCAACTACTACATTCACTTTAGGAAACGACTTTTGTTTTTTGCCCACCAGGTTGATTTAGAGTCAGTTGCTAACGTATTTATTTCCTCCGCTGATGCCTTGCTTTTAGAAGCAATCTCTCTAAATTTAATGTAATCTAATATACGTTGCAATCCTATCAAATCTGTCTCTGCAGATACTCTTATTAGAATTTCATCATTTGTTCTTTCAATGCGCATATTTCAAATATAGCCAATTTCACCCATTATTCGATGCTATTAGTGCTTAAAATGAGCATTTCCCTTCACTTTTTAGTATTTTTGGAGAGGTAGTGATGATGGCTCTATTCACTTTCACTCAAAGAAGGTGTGCTTTATGATATTTTGGAGAAACTTTAAAGTTTAATTATGTCCTCATTTTTTATCAAATATTCATAATTTTGTCCTTGCCATTTTGAAGTAATAAATAACATGACCTACAAATACCAACAACTCCGAAATTTTTCCAAAAACGTATTTCTAAAAATGGGTTGCCCAGAAAAGGATGCTGAATTGGCGTCAGCAGTATTGGTGTCCGCAGACATTAGAGGCGTGGACTCCCATGGCGTGGCACGGCTCATCGGTTATGTGCGCCTGTGGGAAAATGATAGAATCAATCCGACACCCAACATAAAAATAGTGCATGAAACACCCAGCACGGCAGTAGTAGACGGCGACAGAGGCTTGGGATTAGTCGTCGCACCCAAAGCAATGGAAATAGCCATCGAAAAAGCCAAGCATGTGGGTACTGGTTGGGTTTCTGTGAAAAATTCTAATCACTATGGTATTGCGGGTTATCACTCGATGATGGCGCTAGCGCATGATATGATTGGCATGTCCATGACCAATGCTAGCCCGCTAGTTTCTCCTACTTTTTCTACCGAAAGGTTATTGGGTACCAATCCAATAGCCGTGGCAATCCCTGCTGGGGAAGAGCCGGCATTTGTGGCTGATTTTGCGACCACCACAGTAGCTAACGGCAAGCTAGAAATATTAAGAAGAAAAGAGGAATCCGCACCAGAAGGCTGGGTGCAAGATGCTAAAGGTGGCGTTTCTACCAACCCAGGTGAACTAAAAAATGGAGGGGCTTTACTCCCACTTGGTGGCGATCGAGCACATGGCAGTCACAAGGGGTATTGCCTAGGCAGTATTGTTGATATATTTTCGGCCGTGTTATCAGGGGCCAATTACGGCCCGTGGGTACCTCCATTTGTGAGTTTTTTACCCATGCCTGAAAATCCGGTGGGCGAGGGAATTGGACATTTTTTTGGCGCCATGCGTATAGATGCTTTCCGTCCAGCGGCAGATTTTAAATCACATATGGACAATTGGATCAGACGATTTAAAGATGCCGAAACAGTAGCAGGGCAACCGAAAGTTTACGTGCCAGGCGACCCTGAGAGAGAAATCACCGCCATTAGAATGAAGGAGGGCATTGATCTCCTGCAACCTGTGGTGAACGACCTAAAATCTGTTGCTGATAAATTTGGGTTGGCGTTCTGAGACAGTCAAATTTCCCCAGTTGCATGTCCTTCTTCACCATCTCCTAAAAGGAACTAAGCTGCTATTTCCAATATACCGAGTCTATACGAATGCAAAGGATTCCGCACTACTCAAACCCCTTCTTCTTCAGCAAAGGTTCAATCTGAGGCGCTCTTCCCAAAAATTCCTCATACAATTCCATGCCAGATTTTGAGCCACCACTGCTTAACATACGTCTATATTTTTTGGCTAAAACGGAATCAAAGATATTGCCCGTTTTTTTAAACTCGTTAAACGTATCGGCATCCAATACTTCACTCCATAAATAACTGTAATACCCAGCAGAATATCCGCCAGAAAAAATATGTGAATAGTAAGTACTTCTATATCTAGGCAATATTTCGTCAATTAAACCAATTTTCTGCATGGCCTTTTGCTCGAATTTGCGCACATCAATGGCTGGGTTTTCTATTGTCATGGTATGCCAGTTCATATCTAAGTAAGCCGCCGCCATGTATTCCACAGTTCTAAAACCTTCATTAAAACTATTGGCCTCGTTCATCTTTTTAATCATTGCCGCAGGAATTAGCGCACCAGTTTTATAATGCTTGGCATATAACGCCAATACTTCTGGCTCACTCATCCAGTTTTCCATTACTTGCGATGGAAACTCCACAAAATCACGTGGCACATTGGTACCGGATAATACACCGTATTTTACATTTGAAAATAAACCATGTAAGGCGTGACCAAATTCATGGAATAAGGTTTGTGCCTCTCCAAAAGATAACAATGAGGGCGTATCTTCTGTGGGGGCAGGGAAATTAAAATTATTAGTGACTATAGGGGTTACAAATTTACCCACATTTGACTGAGGACGCAATTCATTCATCCACGCACCTCCTCGTTTACTATCCCGGGCAAAGAAATCCATATAAATAACTCCCAAATGTTTTCCGTCCGCTTCTAATACTTCAAAAACTTGTTGGTCTTTATGCCACTTCTGTGCATGAGGCATGGGCTTAAAGGTCAAGCCAAACAATTTATTTGCCAACTTAAAAACACCCTCTCTGACCGCCGTAAATTCAAAATATGGCCTCGTCTCATCCTCATTAAAATTATAGCGCTTGGCACGAACTTTTTCTACATAATACCGCCAATCACTTCCTCTAAATTTACCCGCTACACCTTCTTTTTTCATCATAGCTGCCAAAGCATTCCGTTCCGTTTTTGCCATATTCAAAGCAGCAGGCCATAACTTATCCATCAGATTATATACCGCTTTTGGCGTTTCTGCCATGGCATCGGAAAGTACATAGTCCGCATAGGTTTCAAAACCAAGCAGCTTTGCTTTTTCTATTCTCAAATTTACCATTTCTAACAAAGTAGCTTTATTATCATGGTCGTTGTCATTGTCTCCACGCAACGCATATCCCTGAAAAATATTTTCTCTAAAATCTCTATTTGGAGAGGTCTGTAAAAAGGGATTAATACTCGGACGTTGCAACGTGAATGACCAACCCGAATCATGCCCTCTTTTCTTGGCTTCTTCTGCAGCTCCTGCCACTAAACTGGCAGAAAGATTTCCTAAATCCTTTTCATCGGTCACATGCAATTCATAAGCATTGGTCTCCGCTAGTAAATTATCGCCGAATGTAGTAGATAGTTCAGATAATCTCTTGTTAATGGCCTTCAACCTTTCCTTTTTCTCGCCCTTGAGATTCACTCCTGCTCGGACATATTGTTTGTACATTTCTGTCAAAAGACGCATTTCTTCAGCACTTAAATCCAAATTGTCTTTATCGTCATACACCTTTTTTATTCTTTTAAACAGTGCTGCATTTAATGCTATCTCGTCTTGATGCACCGTGAGGTCAGGAGCAATCACCTTTCGCGCTGCTTTTAAAACATCATCGGTATTCGCCTCACTGACCGCAAAAAATACATTGGTAATACGATTTAGTGCTTCTCCAGAGGTCGTCAACGCTTGAACTGTATTTAAGAAGGTCGCACTATCGGGGTTGTTAATGATGGCATCAATTTCTTGCTCATGCATTTTTACTGCTTCTTTAAAAGCGGGTAAATAATCTTCACTTTTAATTATATCAAATGGTGGCATACCAAAAGGGGTATCCCATGCTGCCAATAATGGGTTTTCACTATTCATCGTTGTTTCTGGTGTTTCTTTTGTGTTTTCTGGTGTGTTCTTGCAGGCTCCAAATGATAAAAGACCTACAAATAGCAATAGCGATAATTTTTTCATGAAATTAGGGTTTATGTTTTGTAAAAATACAACAAAATAGCCAATCATCTACCATCCTAGCACATAAGCAAAAATCAAAGGCGCCACAATGGTTGCATCTGATTCTATCACAAACTTTGGCGTATCTACTTTTATCTTTCCCCACGTGATTTTTTCATTAGGCACGGCACCAGAGTATGAACCATAACTTGTGGTTGAATCGCTAATTTGACAAAAATACGACCAAGTCGGGACATTGTCCATTTGCAAATCTTGGTGTAATAATGGCACTACACAAATTGGAAAATCACCAGCAATTCCTCCGCCAATTTGAAAAAACCCAACGCCATTGCCTGCGTTTTTTGGATACCAATCTGCCAAAAACATCATATACTCAATACCTGATTTAGTGATACTCGGCTCAAATAATTCTTCAATGCAATGGGATGCAAAAAAATTGCCACAGGTAGAATCTTCCCATCCCGGAACAATGATAGGAATGCCTTTTTTAGCGGCAGCCAAAAGCCAAGAGTCATCAGGATTAATTTGATAATATTGCGTTAGTTCTCCACTTAATAATAACTGGTAAAAATATTCATGTGGAAAAAATCGTGTTCCATTTTCAGCTGCTTTCGTCCATGCCCTGACCAAGTGAACTTCCAACCGGCGCATTGCCTCTTCTTCAGGAATACAAGTGTCTGTCACTCTGTTAAAATGATTGTCCAGTAATTCCTGCTCATCAACCTGAGATAAGTCTCTATAATTTGGGACACGTTTATAAAAATCATGTGCCACGAGATTGAAGACATCTTCTTCCAGGTTAGCACCAGTACAGGTAATGATATGCACCTTGTCTTGCCTTATCATTTCTGCCAATGACTTACCCAACTCGGCAGTACTCATTGCTCCCGCCAGTGTGATCATCATCTTTTTCCCCTCGTCCAATTGCTTTTCATATGCTATGGCGGCATCCACCAGTGTCGCTGCATTAAAATGCTTATAATGTTCCAAAATGAATTTACTAACACTTCCTTTTTTTGTTTTATTCATCATCATACCCTAAAATTCTAAACATATCAGGAGCAGTCTGCTCAGGACGATATACATAATCTATAAAATTTCCTTTTTCGTCTCGGTCTATAATGATGTGTTGCGGCGAAGGAATCAGGCAGTGTTTAATCCCACCATACCCACTGATCGCATCTTGATAAGCACCTGTATGGAAAAATCCCAAATAGAGCGGCTCTTTATCCTTATCTTCATATTTTGGCAGTAATACTTCTTGATTCAAATCTTCGGAATTATAATAATCTGATTGATCACAGCTTATTCCTCCAATATTTACACGGGTATATTCATTGTCCCACTTATTGATGGGCAGCAAAATAAACTTCTCATGAATCGACCAAGCATCAGGTATCGTATTCATCAAGCTATTGTTAATGATATACCACAGTTCTTTATCATTTTGTTGTTTCTGCTCCAGCACTTCAAAAATTGTCGCACCGCTTTCTCCTACCGTAAACTTGCCAAACTCGGTAAATATATTCGGTTCCTCCACACCCTCATTAACACAGGCTTCCTTGATGTTTTTTACGATTTCGTTGATCATATATTCATAATCATAATTAAATCCCAAATTGTTACGGATAGGAAATCCCCCTCCTAAATTCAATGAATTTAATGCCTCACATTCCTTTTTAAAGGCTGTATATAGCTTTATAGCCTTATTGAATTCCCCCCAATAATACATATTATCCTTGATGCCCGAATCCACAAAAAAATGGAACATTGTTAACTCAATATTTTTATCCTCTTTGATGTTTTCCCTGTAAAAATCCAACATCTGAGTATGTGGAATTCCTAGCCTTGAAGTATAATAAGGTGATTGAGGTTCTCCGCTTACTGCCATCCGTAAGCCAATTTTTGTCTTTTTATCACCAACAATTTTCTTAAACCTTGCCAGCTCCTTGACACCATCCAAAATGATGATTGAATTTTTAAACCCCGCTTCCTGAAGCATCGCAATCTTTTGCAAATACTCCTCGGTTTTATAACCATTATGAATGATGACTCGTGACTTGCCAATTCTCTCCTGCATATGCAAATTTAATATCAAGTCAATATCAAATGCCGACGAAGTTTCAAGGTTTACATTGTGCTTGGATGCCTCATGCAGCACATGTTGAAAGTGATTGCTTTTTGTGCAATAGCAAAAATGATATTTCCCCTTGTAGTCGTTTTTTCTTATTGCCTTATTAAAAAGATTACGTGATTTTTTTATTTGCAAACCAATTTTTGGTAAATACATCAACCTAAAAGGCGTACCATATTTTTTGATTAAATATTTGATCGAAATTCCATGAAATGTCAAATTACCATCTTTCAAATCAAACCCCTCCTGCGGAAAATAGTAACTCTGCTCTACAAGGTCGAAATAGGTGTTTTTCATGAT
>CAYRIF010000158.1:0-8681 GCA_964424205.1 uncultured Roseivirgaceae bacterium
TGTTGGCATATTAATCCTTGTATTTCCTTGTACCGCATCTTGACACGCATCCACACAGTTATTAAAATATAGATTATATTCTGATTTTCCTGTATTATGGTCATTAGCCACTTTTGATGCCCCTGTACTTATTAAAGCATCTTCTTTTGAAGTTGTAGTTATTGTGTATGAATCGTCATATGCCGTTCCTAATTGCCCTGATTTTGCTCCTGCCAAGGCTTCTGACCTTGTAGCATCTCTTGTTACCTGTTTTGTTTGAGCAACACCATTAGCGTCTAATGTTGGATTACCTTTAGAGTCTTTTAACGCTACTGTTTGTGTTACCTTTCACTTTATCAATGTCACACCACCACCCGTATTAGAAGCTGTTACCATTCCTGATGTACTTGGATTTCCCGTAGCTCCTTGAGAGAAATAATACCAAGAACCATTTCCATCTTGATAAAGCATTCCCATATGTCCTTTGCCTCCCGCACCCTGTTTGTCGATTAATAATATTACGTCTCGTCCATCAGGGTCTATTGCATTTATTGGATTATTTACTGTATAAGTATAAGGACTATGATTAGGGAATTTACTTGCCAGCGGATCCACAACATACCACCTCCCAATAGCTGCATCATACATCCTAGCGCCATAATCAGTCCAATTCAAATCAAGGTCAGTTTGGAGTTCCTTGCCGTTGTACAAGTAATTTTGAGGTTGCGTACCCTCCCGAGTCTGCTGATTAAAAGTTAGCCCAAAGGGGTAGTAGTCTTCTGTTTGTATTTTCCTTATCGGTTTTTGCGTAAATTTCATTTAGCACTGTGGTAATCACTTTCTTTGATTATTGGCGCAGACCCTTGTATTTCAAGTCCTGATTTTATATGCAAATCCCGCTGCGGGAAAGGTATCTCAATGTGATGCTCTTTGAGTTTTTTAAATACAGCATAGTAGAGTTGGCTCTTCAAGATTTTAGGGCGCTCTACATAATTAGTAGTCCATACTACCAGGTCAAAGTTTAAAGCACTATCTCCAAAAGAATCAAAAAGTACATCCGGAGATGGTTTGCTCAATACGCCATGATTTTCTTCTGCTACCTCAAGCAGCACTTTTCTCACAAGTTTCGGGTCTTCTTTGTAGGCGACACTGATGGGAAATTTAAGCCTTACCTTTCTATCATTATGGCTCCAGTTGATTACTTCTTTTTCTATAAAACTTGAGTTAGGTACGATAACAGAAATATTATCATTGGTCAGTATTGTTGTTGACCGTGCTGCAATGTCAACAATATTACCTTCTAATATGCCTACTTGCACCCTATCGCCTACTTTAATGGGGCGTTCAAATAAAATAATGAGTCCAGAGATGAAATTATTGGTAATGTTCTGTAGTCCAAAACCAATACCTACACTCAATGCTCCAGCTACAAATCCCAATGCACTTAAGTCTATTCCGGTGGTTTGAATAATGGTAAAAAAACCAATGATAAGAATGACATATTTGGAAAGTGTTCCTATTGAATCGGCGAGTCCACTGTCAATTTTTTTGGAACGTCGCAATATTTTATTGACTAAAAGAATCTTGATTTTATCAGCAATATAGAAAACAAAAACAATGGAAAGCACCAGTATAATAATCCACAAAAGACTAATCTCTGTTTTGCCAATAGTGATAATGGTGCTTTTAAAAAAATCTCGCACTGGCGTTGTTAGCTCAAGAAAATTTTCAAAAAATAGATTGAGTTTTTCCATTGTTCAAATATAGTGTTTATTAGTTTATGGTAATAATAATGAGGAATCACCATAACTGAGAAACCGGTAATTAGTGTCCAAGGCCTCTTTATATATTTTTTGCCAGTCTTCACCAATAAACGCTGCAATCAACAATATCAATGTAGAACCTGGCATATGAAAGTTGGTAATCAGGCCGTCGCATACCCTGAATTTATAACCCGGGAAAATCATTATTTCAGTATAGCCACTGATTTTATGTAATTGATTTTTATCCATGAACAACTTTATTGCCTTGAACGCGCTGACTTTGGTAGGCAAGTCAAAATCTTCATACTGATATGGTGACAACTTAGAAATTTGCAATTCACTTTCTCCTGATTTTAGTATGGCAACCCCAAACCAATATAAACTTTCCAAAATCCGCATGCTTGTGGTGCCTGTGGCAATGATGTTTTCGTTGTGGATAAGGCTATTAATGTTGTTTATGCTCACGGAAATTTGTTCGCGGTGCATCGGGTGATTTAGTATATTATCTTCTTTGATGGGCTGAAACGTGCCCGCGCCGACATGAAGTGTGATGTATTCATATTTACAGCCTTTATTTTTTAATGTTGCCATTACTTCATTTGTAAAATGTAGTCCTGCAGTAGGAGCAGCCACGGCACCATTATTTTTTGAATATACGGTCTGGTACCTGAGCTTATCTGCTTCTTTGGCTGCCCTGTTGATATAAGGGGGGAGCGGTACTTTGCCAAATGCTTCTATGATGTCTACGAATTTTGCTTGCGCATTATTCCAAGTGAATTGAATGGTTTGTTCATTTCTGTTTTCTATGATCACCGTGACCCGCACAGCTACACCTGCAAAAGTAATTTGAGCGGTAAGCGCTTGCCCATCTTTCCATTTTTTGAAGTTACCTACCATGCATTTCCAAATACAACCTGACGATTCTTGCATTGCCAAAGCAATATCTGTTACAGGGGATTCAGGATTTAAAAGAAAAATTTCAATGTGTGCGCCTGTTTCTTTCCTGAAATGTAGTCTGGCAGGAATTACTTTGGTATCATTGAAAAATAATAAACTATTTTCTGGGATATAATCCGCTAAAGTGTTAAACCGCGTATGATTGATTTTACCTTTTTTATAGACCAATAATTTTGAGGCACTTCTATCTTCAAGAGGGACTTGCGCTATCTTTTCTTGGGGTAACTCATATAAATAGTCGGTTAATTTGATGACGGGTAGGGTATGATGCATTTGTTGCTTTTGACTGTAAAAGTAGAAAATTTAGAAATGTATTTCCTGTTTATTGCGCATTGCTTTGCGACCCAATATAATTTGCCACATCGTCCAGTAGTGTGTTATGTCCAACATCAAGCATTTTAAGATTGTAATGGTCCAGTAGGTGTAGTAAATTGTTCATGTTCTTTTCGGTAATTATTTTATCATATTTGCCCAAGTACATTTGTACCTCAATATGATTTTCGTTAATAATACTGGCTATATTTTTCATGTTAAAATCAAGGTGTCGAAAAACTGTCCAGCTATAATAAACCCTTTTTCTTTGGGATTCTGTAATTAACTGACTAGTAGCAAATTTGTAAAGTCCTTTTTCCACAATGCCTAATTTTTTCAGAAAACCCATTAACCGAAACATGGGCGCTGGATTTAGCATCATGCTCTTGAAAAATCGCCTAAGAATAATGGGATATGTGGCAAGACTATACCAAAAATTAGTTTTGATGCCATCAGGTGCGATAAAAATAATTTCTTTGATTTGTTTGCTAAAGCTTTCTAATATCGACAATAAAAATTTACCACCTAGGCTGTACCCGACAATTGAAAAGTAGTCAATATTTTCTTTCTCTAAAAAAGCAGCGATGAATCGTGCCAGCTCTTCTTTTTCGAGTGCTTTTTCCTTTTGTTCCCAAATACTTTCTCCATGAAAAAACAAATCAAACGAATATACCGTATATTCATTTTGTACTGCTTTTGACATTTTATCATAGTCTTTGGCACTTTGACTAAATCCGTGAAATGCTAATAGCGGTTTTGTACCATGTCCTTTGATGGTGTAATTCAGCTTGGATTGTTCTAATTCTATGAAAGACGGCACGTGTCAGGTTTTAGTATTTTTTTAATGCCAAAAAATAGTTAATTTTTAATACTTTCGCATCCAATAATAAGATTAATTAGGTGAAAAAAATATTTGTAATTCTTATCTTGTTTGCTTCAGTAAATGTAGCATTTTCACAAAACAATAGAGCGAATACTTCCATTGTGATAAAAAAGGCGAATAGTAAGATGACCTTAGATGGTAACTTGGATGAGTCAGCATGGGCAGCAGCAGCAACAGGATCTAATTTCTATCAAACTTTTCCGACAGATACGCTAACCGCTACTTCGCAAACAGAAATTAAGTTCACGTTTGATGATGCGTTTATTTATGTCGGAGCAGTTTGTTATGATAATAATGACCAACATATTGTTGCTTCACTTAAAAGAGATTTTGAGTTTATCACAACCGAAGCACTCCATGTGTTTTTTGATACGTACAATGACTTAACCAATGGGTATGTGTTTGGGGTATCACCATATGGCGTGCAAACTGAGGGCGTGCTATCAGAGCGTGAGCGGGTATCTCGTGATTGGGATAACAAGTGGTTTGTTAAAGTAAAAAACCACAAAGATAAGTGGACAGTGGAAATGGCAATTCCCTTTAAAACTTTACGATATAAAGAAGGAGGGAAAGTATGGAATGTTAATTTCATTAGAAATGATTTAAAAAATAATGAGCGGACGACTTGGTTGAGAGTCCCAAGGCAGTTTCGGGGCAGTAATATATTATTCTCTGCCAAAATGATTTGGGATACACCACCACCCAAACAAGGAGCAAATATTTCATTGATTCCTTATGTGTCTTCTGGAATTTTGAAAAATCAGGATGAGGACACTGCGATTGATTACAAACTAAATGCGGGGTTTGATGCTAAAATTGGCATTACTTCGGCACTTAATCTAGACTTGACGGTAAACCCTGATTTCTCACAAGTTGAAGTAGATGAGCAGGTGACAAATCTTGATAGGTTTGAGATTTCTTTTCCTGAAAAGAGACAATTCTTTTTAGAAAATTCAGACCTTTTTGCCAATGGTGGTTTCCCTTTTACTAGACCATTTTTCTCAAGAAGAGTGGGAATTGCTAAGGATACCGCAGGTAATAATTTACAGATACCGATTTTATATGGTGCAAAATTGAGTGGCAAAGTGGGTAAAGACTGGCGGGTAGGTTTGCTAAATGTGCTTACTGACAAAAATGAAAAATTAGGAATCCTTGGACAAAATTATACAGTCGCTACTGTGCAGAAAAGATTGTTTTCTACGTCAAATCTCCAAGCATTTTTTGTAAATCGACATGCGCTAAAATACAGCGAAAATGATACGGTTTCGGTAGGAAGTGAATTTAACAGGGTAGTAGGATTAGAGTATAATTTTTCTGCAAAAGAAAATAAATGGGTGGGAGAAGTATATTATTATAAGTCGCTTGATCCCGGCGAATTGGATAGAAGCACCTCTTCAGGTGCATTTGTTGGTTATAATAGTAAACACTTGGAAGTTCGTTTTGGACAAACATTTGTTGATGAAAATTTTAATGCTGAGGTTGGTTTTGTCCCTCGAACGAACAGGTTAGGGGGATTTTTCAGGGCTGAAGGCGCTATTTTTCCGAAATCGGAAGCCATCACTGGTATCAAGCCCTCGGTGACCTATAGGTATACTTATGATCGAAATTTAACGTTTTTGGATAATAGCCTTCAATTTGAAGTAGAAACAAAATTTCGGAATACTAGTGAAATTGTAATTCAATTTCAAAAGAACATTGTCACGCTTACAAGTCCATTCGACCCGTCGAGAAGTGACGGATTGAAATTAGCAAAAGATAGTAGGCATGGCTGGAGTCGATTTGAAGTGGCGTATGTATCCAACCTACGAAGGCAACTGGGATTTGGCTTGACAACCTCCTTTGGTGGTTTTTTTAATGGGGACAGATTAAGTGTGGAAGGCGACATCATTTATCGTCATCAACCTTATGCTAATTTTGCGATTGCATTTGACTATAATAAAATTAACCTGCCTGAACCATTTAACGACAATAGTTTTTGGCTGATAGGGCCAAAGATTGATTTAACTTTCACAGATAAGTTATTTTTGACTACTTTTATTCAATATAACGGGCAAGCGGATAACTTGAATATCAATGCAAGGTTTCAATGGCGGTTCAAACCTGTCTCTGATTTATTTATAGTATATACCGATAATTATGTGCCAACCGGACTGAAAGTCAAGAATAGGGCTTTGGTAATGAAGTTGTCTTATTGGTTTAATATATGATATGCTTGTATGAAAAAGTAATTGATGAAAAATAATCTAAGGGTAATTAAGAATGTATTGCTGGCAATGTTGAGTGTGCTAGTGGCTATTCTGCTAAAGGAATTAGCTACAATGCTTATCCCATTGGCGTTGGCACTGTTTTTTGCCATACTTTTACAACCTATTTTGCTTTGGTTTGAAAGAAAAAAATGGCCCTTTGGACTTAGTCTTACGGTTATTTATTTAACATCTATATCAACGGTTGGCCTTATAGGTTTATTAGCATATCAGACAGGACTCAGTTTGTTTGAACAGAAGGACAAAATACTAGGACAAGTAAATATTAAACTTAATCATATATTGGATTGGATGGAGGACCTATCTGGGCTAGAAGTAACTGCTTTTAATATCAATCAGGCCTTTACTGATTTACTTTCAGCTGATTGGATTTTAAAATCATCTGGAACTGTGGCAGGTTTCCTGGGAGACTTTACAGGGTTATTTATCATGACCTCACTATACTTAGCGGCACTTTTAGGTGGAATTCTTAGATATGAGCAATATATAGGGTACTTAGAATCTGACAATGAAGAAAAAGAGGAGAAGTTGCTAAAAGGTTTTGAACAAGTGAAGAGTTCAATTGTTACCTATATAAAAGTAAAATTTCTGATGAGTTTGGCTACTGGAATTGGGTTTGGATTGGTCTGCTGGTTTTTTGGTTTAGACTTTGCCTTGTTTTGGGGATTTTTTGCTTTCATCCTAAATTTCATACCTACCGTTGGTTCTATCGTAGCGACCATTCCACCTGTATTATTAGGACTCATTCAGTTTGATTCTACAGGTACATTACTATTACTTTTTGTAATTCTTGGTGCTATCCAATTCTTTTTTGGAAATGTTATTGAACCAAGGTTATTAGGCTCAAGTTTGTCACTTAATACTGTAGTAGTTATTTTGGGGTTGGTTTTTTGGGGATACTTATGGGGGGTGACTGGTATGCTTTTATCTGTACCATTGCTCGTATTGATGAAAGTGGTGATGTCTCAAGTTCCTGATGCTAGTTTGATTGTAAGACTAATGGGGAGTAGTAAATTTACTGATGAGCAAGGTGAATAGTGTTTGTCACCTTGCTAAAATCATCTTTTTTGTAAAACTTTTATCTTCGAAAACGTCAATGCCATATTCTAGTCGATAATAGTATATGCCGTTAGAAAGGTAGGTGCCATTGCCATCTTTCCCATCCCAAATTACTTCATTCTCTCCTTCGAATTGTGTAGCGAGCAGTATAGTCCTCACTTTTTTTCCATCTTGGTTATAAATTTGAATCCGGGCAACAGCTTGTTTGGGCAAAGTAAATTTGATGGTGGTAATATCAGTAAAAGGGTTTGGAAAGTTCTGCTCTAAACTAAACGGAGAAGCAGTGTTCTCAGATGATACTAGTGGCAGTACATTGTCGAATGTTTTGGTATAGACACCGTTACCATGCGTGGCAATAGCAACTGTTCCGGTACTTGGCTCATATGAAATCATGGGGATTACTACATTGCCAATGATCCCTTTACCTTCCAATGCCCATATCGTATTATCACCTTCCAAATGGGTAGTGGAGTAGAGCCCTGCACTAGTGGCAGCTAAGTAAAGGTATGCGCCATTTTCCATAGGAATTATTTTAGCCCAACGAACAGATGGTCCAGCGGCTTCATCATTGTCTGGCATGTCCAGGTTACCGCTAACGGATTGAAAAGTACTTCCGCCGTCACGTGATAGAAAAATACTTTTTACATTATAATTAGAGAACACTACAAAAATATTATCCGCGTTGGTTGGGTCAACTTCAATACAAGAAACATATCCATCACTTGGAAAAACTGGACTTGAAATGTTTTTTGATGCAGGATTCATTCTATCTGCGTTGATGACTTTGTAAACTTTTCCTTCCGTCGTTCCATAATAGAGTATGTCTTTTGGTGTCCTTGAAATAGCAAGTGCACTTATTTGTCCGGAAGCTATTTTAGTCTGTGGTATGTCAAACCAATTGATGGTAGTAGAATCTGAACTACCTGGAATCTGGGTTATATTTGGATTTCGCCATACTTTATCGCCTCCTGCCACATACATTTTGCTATTATTGTGTGGGTCAATGATAAAAGGGTTGACAAAAAGGAAGCCTTGTCCTTCGGTTTTTCCCGCAAGTGCTGGGTCAATTCTGGCAACTGGTATGAGTTCATTACCTCTTTGAAAATATCGAATAATTCGTCCATTTTGTGAGGACGCATAAATATTTGCGCCATCATGTCCAATGGCTGCATAACCACCATCACCACCTAGTAGTTGGTGCCAGTCGGAATTGGATGGAGTGGATAAATAGGAGCCGTTATCTTGCAGTCCGCCAACAATAATATCATTGCCATTTACATTTCCTATATCCAATGCATAAAATTGTGAGGTAAGATAGCCATTGTTCAAACTTTGCCAGGCAACTTCTCCGCCGTTAATATTAGCGGTTATACTTATTCCACCATCATGACTTGAGATGGCTTTATTTGGGTTGGACGGATAAAAAACGAGGTTATGTTGATCTGGATGTTGATTTGTGTAATT
>CAYRIF010000159.1:0-8674 GCA_964424205.1 uncultured Roseivirgaceae bacterium
GCAGAAAACTATAAATTTTGGAAAGACAGTAATCATGCTATTTACATAGATAGTATGGAATGTCCACTAATGTTGGTATGCATAAAACTTACAATAGTAATTGCAAAAAATGTTTTATATTTTGGATGGTCTCAAATGAAAGTGTAAAATAGGAAGGATTAAAAGCGGTGATTAGAAGCGAGATGAGTGAGTTCAATGGTATGTTGAATGTTTTGTTTTCCATAGCATGGCGCACAAGCAGGATGCTTGCACCATGGAGGTGTCTAAAAATCTACTTGAAAGCGTACGTGAAAAGCATTTGCCTTGCCAGCATCCTTAATATTAGCCCACACCTTATTAAACATGATTCTGGTCACAGGATTCAAATACCAGTTCAGTCCTAATGTTATGTCAGACTGCTCTCCGCCTAAAATATCTTCACTATTTAAATCTGAATTTGAGTAACGTAAAGCTATCTCCCAAGCACCCAACCCTTTCTTTTCTGTTCCCCCAAAGTTGCTTTTGGGTTTGACCCTACCAAACCCAGAATAGGAGCTTTTATATTTCTTATATTCTCCTGTTAAAAAATAACTCACTTGTCCGTAATAGCTTGAAAAACTATACTTATCAAATGTAGTGACTGTTCCTGTATTTACATTGGATATAAGATACTCTGCTTGCAAAGAAAAAGCACCTTTTACAAAGGCGGTTTCAAAATTAATTAATTTGATATTCTTTACATCTTCAATGGTTCCTGTATTAATATATTTTTTGCTACTTAGATGTTCCTCTGGTCTTGATGCCACTTTATATTGTTTTGAACTGGGTTTTGTGAACCTATACCCCAAGCCAAAATGAAGTAATTGTTTTTTGCTTTCATCATTTATTGCTAGTCCCGTAACTCTCCCGGTAAAGGTATAGCCATCATTTGCTGTTGGGTCATTTGCCGTTTTTCCGTTCGCATTTCTAAACAATCCTGCTTGTGCGGAAATACGCTTATCCAAAAAATCATTAAATAAAAGAATACCATTATTCCGAGTGGGTGAAAAATCACCTGTAAACGACCGTTCTGAAAAGGTAATGTATTTACTGCTCGTTAGCATTTCTAAACGAAAAGGTTCTTTGACATTGCCCACTCTTAGGTTACCAACGACTGGGATACTATTTAATCCGAAATAAACATCCTTTAGCGCAACAGCGCCTCCTTCAAAACCGAGATCCAATTTAAAAGTTACGTTATTATAAACTGTGCCTGCAAAGAAAATACGTGCACGTCTGATTTCTGTAGCACCGGTAGTTTCCAAGACTCCAAACAATTGGTCTAAATCGGCATCCTGAGAAAAGAAAGCATGGTCAACCATAATCCGTCCCCCAAACTTTAATTTAAATTTCTTATCTGAACTTCCTAGTTTAAAGCCATTGTCCCATTTAAATGTGAAAGGCGCTTCTTGTGCGATAGAATTTTTAAAAAATGCCAATAGAAAAACAAATACTAAAGCTATCCTTCTCATTATTAAAGATTTATTAATAATAAGTTAACAAATTGTTAACCCAAAGGCGCAAATTTATTACAAAAAATTTATAAAACCATTTTAATTTTAAAATGCCGTATAAATATGTTTTTGTTCGGGTGATGCATAAAGTTCAAGCATAGCGTCGCTACGGTTTAATTTTACAGGGATACATGGGCGAACCCACCTGCCAGCGGGCAGGAGAAACGGATTATATGTGAAATTATGGAGGTTAGTAGACATAAAAAAAGCACCCTGAGATTATATCAGGGTGCTTCAATAAGTTTACTGCTATATTTCTTAGTTTACAATACCTTCCAGCACGTCTTTGATGGGTACTCTCACACCATCTTTGTAAGGCACAATCCAAGCATCTTTCACGCCCATTTTTCTAATGTATTTTTTGAAAGTATCAGCTTCCCAATAATCTCTGAAATGACCGATTGTGTATTTTTGAACATCTCCAGATTCCTCCAAACCAAAGCCTCCGTCATTATCAGCATACTTGCTCATGTCTTTTTCTTTGTAGGCACCAATCTGTACTTTAAAGACAACGCCATGTGCTGTTCTTGTTTCATTTCCTGACTCAACAGTAACACTGCTTGCTGCTTCAGCTCTTGCCGCTTCCAAGTCTTCTTTCATTCTGCTTACTTCTGAATCTTTATCAGCGATTCTAGATTGCAAACTTGACACTTGCCCTTCTAAGCTTCCAACTTTACCTTTCATCGATTTGTTCTCTTCAATCATTGCTTTGAACTCCTCAACAGGGGTTTTTTTGAGCTTTTTCTTCCACTCTTTTTTCTCTTTTTTTGACATTTGTGCATTTGAATTATAAGCTATCGACAAGCCAAATATCAAGCACAGTGCGAATATTAAATTTTTCATTTTATTAATTAGTTTAGTAAGTCACTGTTTATCAGCGTCAAATGTAAAGAATTTAGTTAGAAAATACCAAATTTCACTGATTATAGGTTGTAATATATTACGATTTTATTGTAAACTTCCAATCATTTTTTTAGGGTCAACCCATTTATCAAACGCTTCATTTGTTACCAAGCCCAATGATAAAGCTGCCTCTCGTAGCGTTGTGCCTTCTTTATGGGCTTTTTTAGCAATCTTTGCAGCACTTTCATATCCAATGTGAGTATTGAGTGCAGTTACTAACATTAATGACTTTTCAAGCTTCTCCTCAATTTCTTTAAAGTTTGGTTTTATGCCGCTCACACAGTTAATGTTGAAGGATTCACACGCATCACCAAGCAATCGAGCAGAGGATAACAAATTATAAATCATCATTGGTTTATAAACATTCAACTCAAACTGGCCATTCATACCGCCGACACTTATTGCTACGTCATTGCCGATTACCTGCGCACAAACCATGGTGAGTGCCTCCACTTGTGTAGGGTTAACTTTCCCTGGCATGATTGAAGATCCGGGCTCATTTTCTGGGATACTAATTTCTCCAATCCCTGAGCGTGGTCCTGAAGATAACATCCTAATATCATTGGCTATTTTTAACAAACTTACGGCCAACTGTTTCAGTGCTCCAGACGTTTCAACAATAGCATCATGCGCTGCTAGTGATTCAAATTTATTCTCAGCAGTAACAAAAGGCAATGCTGATATTTCGGAAATTTTCTCTGCTACCAATACTGCATAACCTTTTGGTGTATTCAAACCTGTACCAACCGCCGTACCGCCAAGTGCCAGTTCAGACAGGTGGGCAAGCGTGCTTTTTAAAGCCTTTAGCCCATGCGCTAATTGTGACGCATAACCAGAGAATTCATTGCCCAAAGTTAAGGGTGTGGCGTCCATAAAATGTGTTCGACCAATTTTTACGACGTCCTTAAACTCAATCGCTTTCACTTCTAATACCTCTTTGAGTGCCCTCACTTTTGGAATAGTCAATTCCACAATCATTTTATAGCCTGCAATGTGCATAGCAGTTGGAAAAGTATCGTTTGATGATTGTGATTTATTAACGTCATCGTTTGGATGTACCTTCTTTTTTTCATCTTCCAGACTGCCACCTAATAGGACATGCGCTCTGTTTGCCACCACTTCATTCACATTCATATTAGATTGGGTACCTGAGCCTGTTTGCCAAATTACTAAAGGAAATTGGTCATCAAGCTTTCCTGCTGCTATTTCATCACATACATGACCTATAATATCAGATTTGTCTTTTCCCAGAACACCTAGTTCATGGTTCGTTTGCGCCGCTGCTTTCTTGAGGGTTGCAAATGCCTTGATAATTTCAATGGGCATTTTCATGTTTTCTCCCCCGATTTTGAAATTATTCTTTGACCGCTGCGTTTGTGCTCCCCAGTATTTTTTGGCTGGAACTTCTACATTCCCCATGGTATCCTTTTCTATTCTGAAATCCATCTTTTCTGTGCTTTAAGTGTTACGTTTTACTGTTTGTAAATTTAGTAAATTTATCCTAGAGGAATGAGTATTTACGAAGCAAAGACCACGGATTTTTTAAAAACTTGATGGCGCAAAAAGCCTATGGGTTGAGAATTTGTTTTATTTTTTTGAATAGGGCATTTGCAATTCTATAGGAACCCAAATCTGTCGGGTGGCTACCGTCAACCGTACATTCATGATAGTCCTCCCCCAGCACCGTTGAGCCATCTAAAAAATAGATATTGCAATCACCATTGGCTTTCCTATCCTCAACCAATTTCTTCTGAAAATCCCTGTTGCTCATTAAGCGTTTATAGGTTTCGCTGCCTGTTATAGCAGAAGTGTAACGTATTTTTGACATAATTAAAATTGGTGTTTTTGGATGTTTCGCTCTCAATATTTTCACAAATGGTGTGATCGTATTTTGAATGGTTTCATTCGCATTTGCCTCGTAGTCTAAAATAATAAAGCTCATTTCTGTAATTTGGTTGATAATATGTGCCAACTCAGGCTCTCCTTTTCCACTCCCAGAAAAGCCTAAATTCATAAATTCTGCATTCAATTTTCTACTAAGTATATTGGAATATGCCATGCCGGATCTAGACACGCACCCTCCTTGTGTGATAGAGGTTCCATAAATGACCATCTTACCAGGAAATGTAAATGCTGGTGGAGTTTCAACAAGTGCGTTTTTTTCAATACCTATAAAAACAGATTTGACACCATTATAAAGTGGAAAATTTAATGTGACCATTTGCATTTTATTTGTTTCCCCTAGCTTGAATTCTTGTTGATATCGTAAAGTATCGTGCGGAAATCTAGTTGTTTTTAAATACCGTTGAACACCTTCTCTTTTCACATATGCATCAAACCCACTTTGTCCAGTTGCTGGCATGTGGTACATCCCTGATCTCTCGAGCAATTCAACTTTAAGATAAATGCGATTGCTGTTCGTTTGAAAGCGCACTTGTCCTCCTGCTGTTTGGTTCGCTAGTTGGTCTACTGCATCTGGTATTTTCCAATCAGGATTTACTGGTAATCTCCTGAAAACGCTGTCCTTTTTTATCCACTCAAATCCTGCCAAACTGAAAGGTTCCTCTCTCACATCATACCAACGGACATCGCCAGTAATGCTCTTTTTCAAAGCCATTGATTTGTCAAGTTGTTGAGCGGTGGGTAATTGACCCATTGACACTGAAGTTATCACCAAGCATAGGAATAACAATTGTAGGGGTTTCATTTTTCTCATTTTTTATATCTTACTATTTTATTTGTTTATCGTTGTCATAAATATACGTCAAAATGTTTTAGCCCGGATTATACCCCATTTTAACAAAATATCTTTGTAACTCCCTTATTATCAGATAATTACTATGTATTCTGTTGAAAGTAAAATAGCCCAAATTTGGGAGTCTTGCAATTATTTTCGTGCATCCGCTACGCCTGCCTGCCGGTAGGCAGGTTGCAAAACCTTTGAAATAGCACACTATGTCTGCATGTTTCTCCCGATAAATATCGTGATCGCATATATACCAAGCTAATCACATGAATAATACGGGGTAAGCCCATTTCATTTTTTTTGCTTCGCTGAGGTGGGGTAATAGAATCTAGGGCGTTTGACACATAATAGTCCACTATTTTATCCCAATCTAGTTTATTCTGGGCGAGGGTTTTAGGATAAATATTTCCATTGGTAATGTTGGTGCTATCAGCACTATCCTTTAGCAAACTGCTTCTTTCATTATCTGTTTGGAATATTCCCAATCGCTGCCCCATAAACGGTAGCACATTGTCTTTCCAGCTTGATTTAGACAGCAATTTAGGCGCCACAAATGCATGGCATCTACTACAGTGCATATTTGCTAGTGCTTCACCTGAAAGATTCAATGTGGGGATTTCATAATTTTCATCCCTGTTGGTTTCTTTTTTTTCTGAACAAGAAAGCAACAAGGCGATGAATAAAAATATTCCTATTCTATGTTCCATATAAAATAATCTTATAATAACTCTTTTTTTAATTTATCCAACCGCTATTTATTTGGTAATTTAAAGGCATAATAATTATCTCCTGATCTCGTTCCTTGTAATCCGCCACCGCCTGCCGCAATCACTACATACTGCTGTCCCTTCACTTCATAGGTAGAGGGTGTGGCATAACCACCAGCAGGCAATTGAAAAGTCCATAGTACTTCACCTGTTTTTTTATCAATGGCTCTGAATTTTTTGTCTCTTGTGGCACCAATAAAAATTAGTCCTCCTGCGGTCACAATACCACCACCAAATAATTGTGTGCCAGTCTTAGGGATTCCTCTTTTAGTTAGTGCCTCATACTCTCCTAATGGGACTTTCCACTCAATTTTTCCTGAGTTGAGGTTAACCGCACACAAATTACTCCATGGCGGTTTAATGCCAGGATATCCATCCTGATCTCGTAATTGCTTGTAGGCTTTCAATTTATACCGTTTTGTAGTATCGCTTTTAATTGCTGTATTAGCGACTTGTTTTTCCACTAGGGGTAGCAATTCGGTGGCTTCATCATCACCTAGTTCAAAGAGATATGCTAATATAGCACGCCTATTTTTTTCTGGCAAAGCCTGGAAAGAAGGCATCATACCTCTTCCTGTTTTTAGCAAGGTCTTTGCATTACGCAGTTTGGTTTTTTCTTTTATCTTTACCAGTGAAGGAAATGCAATACTTCCTTTACGATCTTCGCCATGACAAGAGGCACAATTTTTGATATACATTCGTTCACCAGCCACCGCCAAATTTTCAAACGCATTAATTTCTCCACTTGTAGGTATATCTCTAATCAACTGCACCATGTGTGGTATATCATTTACACCAACATATATGATACCAGTCTTATAATCAAATGCCCCTCCGCTCCACTCAGCCCCTCCTCTGAATCCCGGCAATTGAATAGTTCCTGCTTCTGATGGTGGTGTGTAGATATTTCCTAAAGTATATCCTTTAATCTGGTTCATAATATTTTCATGTGACTCAGAAGAAATATCTGTTACCAAACTTTCATCAAAATATTGTCTCACCAATGCTGGGGGTAATAAAGGAAAAGGTTGTGTAGCCCAAGTGGATTCTCCTGCCATATTAGATTCGGGAACAGGTCTCTCTTCCACCTTAAAAATCGGCTCCCCAGTTTCCCTATCAAGCAAGAATATAAAGCCTTGTTTGGTTAATTGTGCTACAGCATCTATGCTTTTTCCCTCATGTTTTATGGTAACAAGGTTTGGAGGTGCAGGAAGATCATAATCCCAAAGGTCATGGTGCGAGACCTGAAAATGCCATCTGTATTTGCCAGTTGCTGCATCCAATGCAAGTAAACAATTCGCAAATAATCCTTTTCCTTTATGATCTGCCCCATAAAAATCATGGGTAGCGGATCCCAACGGGGCATATACAATTCCTCTATCTACGTCAATGCTTAATCCACTCCACGCATTGACTCCCCCTCCTGTTTTATAATAATCCTTTGGCCATGACTCATATCCATATTCCCCTGGGTGAGGAATTGTATGAAATATCCATTTCAACGCTCCCGTTCTAACATTATAGGCTCGAATATGTCCTGGCAAAGCGCCATGCACTTCGTTTACACTAGATCCCATTATTATCAGGTCTTTATAAATAACCCCTGGAGAAGTGTTTCGAATAAACGCTGTCTTTTTATCAACGGCTCTATCAAGTCCATCCAGTAAATCTACAACCCCGTTGTCTCCAAAATCTTTAATTAATTTTCCCGTCACTGCATCTATGGCTTGAATTTCATTCATCACACAATAGAACAATCTTTTATCATCACCATCTTCCCAGTAGGTCAGCCCTCGGTTCGTACCACCGACACCTTTTATAATTTTCTTTCTTGAATCGAATGGCGCATACTCCCAAATTTTGCTTCCAGATGCAGCGTCCAAAGCGACAATTTTTAATGCCGCTGTTGACGCATATAAAATGTCATCAACAATTAAAGGATTACACTCAATAGATGTTGCGTCCTGATTGTCGCCTGTTTTATAAACCCATGCCACTTTGAGTTCATTTACATTGTCAATATTAATCTGATCTAAAGCAGAATAGGCGTTACTTCCATTGTCACCCCGGTACACCTTCCATGATACGTCCGCTTCAGTAACCCCGCTACCAAAATCGCATGAATATAAAATGAAATTCATGAATATTATCACCAAAAACAACCGCTTAGATTTTATTACCATATTTAGTAAATCATATTTAGCACCCCAAAATAAAATTAAAGGATTCAATTTACATAAATATATCATATTTCGTTACTTTTGATTCGCTAAATTCAGCTTATACATCAACTCTTTCAAACTTGATAAGAAACAAATATTACTGGTATCGAATCTATTATTAGTATATTTTCTCCTATTTCTAAGCCCCATAGGTTCTTCCTGTACACCAAATGCTTCTTCAGAAAAAGAAGATAAAAAAAGAATAAACGTATATTAGTTGCAGAAGTAAATGGCAATGAAATTCCTTTAGCCCGCATTATTCACCGTATTTTTAATATACCAAGAAAAAACAGTGAAATATACTACTTAAAAGTACAATAGGGCAAAAAATAAATAGCCTAAATTTGGGGGTCTTGCGATTATCTTCGGGCATCCACTATGCCTGCTTGGGAGACAGGTTGCAAAATCTTTGAAATAGCACACTATGTCTGCATGTTTCTCCCGATAAGTATCGGGATTGCGGCTATACGAAGTTCATCGCATGAATAATGCGGGCTAAAAAAG
>CAYRIF010000160.1:0-8646 GCA_964424205.1 uncultured Roseivirgaceae bacterium
AAGAAATTTAGTAATTTTGATAGGATTACTATCAATAAACGTGGTTTTTAGACAGGCTGTCGTTGTGGGTAACGCAAAAAAAGAACTGATGAACAATTAAAAATAATAAATATGTATCTATTTTTTGACACAGAAACGACAGGACTACCCAAGAATTGGAAAGCCCCTGTGACAGATTTGAATAATTGGCCAAGAATGATTCAAATTGCGTGGATTTTATGTGATAATGACGGAAATCGTATTGAATCATATGATTGCATTATTAAGCCAGAAAACTTTAGTATTCCTATCGATTCTTCAAGAATTCACGGAATTTCTACAGAAAAGGCTATGAACGAGGGCGAAAATCTTGAAAAGGTGCTTATGAAATTTAATGAATTGGTTGAAAAATCAAATTTCATTGTAGCACACAATATTAGCTTTGACGAAAAAATCATTGGAGCTGAATTATTAAGAAAAAAAATTCAAAGCAACTTTGGACGAAAAAGAAAATTATGTACTATGCAGTCTTCAACAAATTATTGCAGAATTTCAGGACCTTATGGATATAAATGGCCAAAATTATCAGAGTTACATATAAAATTATTTGGAGTTGATTTTGACGAAGCACACGATGCTTCAGTAGATATAAACGCAACAGAAAAATGTTTTTGGGAAATGAAAAAAATAGGGCTAATATGAAGCACATACCCACAATAATGGCTATAATTAATGCAGATTTTGGCGCTTAATCCAAAGTGAAGTTCCTTGAACAATTACGATAACTATCGGAAGCAAAATTTTCAATTCAGCATGTCTATTAAATAAAGAAAAAATTAAACTAAGTGATAGACCGAAAGTTCATCCTTCGAAATCTCGCACTAACCATAGCCGACTTTAGCAACATGCGGACACTCATTGATTTTAAAGGAAAAACGTATCCTAACTTGATTTTGCAAAGGTATATAGAAACCTCTTTGGGCTATCAATTCCGCCTGAATCCAGAAAAGTATTGATGCAGAAATTCTAAAAGTAAAAAACATCTCTCAGTTTTTTTTGAGAATAAAAATTTCGCAAAATGTAATGTCGAAAGGGTGCCAAAATTGTAAAATTTTTAACGAAGTCGTTAATATTTACAATTTCAATAAAATTTCAGAGAACCATTAAAATGCCTTTATTTTATTCTGCCTATTGAAATCAGAATAAAATTTTCATTTGGTTTGTTTTAAAAATAAATAACAATATATTTGCCATCAGTTTTACTAATAAAAAACAAGATGCTTAATAGGATTGTCATTTCTCTTGTACTGTCTGTCATTATTATGACCTAAGGGGAATGGCATGTATAAACATATATATTTGGCGCCATTCTTCGGAACAGGCGCTTTTTTAGTATAGGTTAAAAATTAAATAACAATCCCTCGGGGTCTCCTGCAAAGGGACGCTGAGATGTGAATATCTTCAGCGTCCTCTACGAGAGACGCTGAGTGAGATGAAAAAATTAAAATAGGATGTATTACGGTGACAACACGGTTCTTTTTCTAAATGGCAAATGGGTGAAAGCCACAGATGCCAAAACCGACTTGTATTCCCAAACGCTGCACTATGGGTATGGCGTTTTTGAAGGATTACGTTCGTATGATACACCGGAAGGACCAAATATTTTCAAAGCAGCAAGACATTTCAAACGACTTATTGAGTCTTCTAAAAAACTAGGATTGAAACTTGACTATTCGTTGAAGGAGTTGATTGACATTAGTTATAGCTTATTGAAAAAGAATGACCTGACCAATGCATACATCCGTCCGTTGATATATACGGGCACAAATATGATGCTCCAACCTTCGCAAGAGGCACACTTTATGATGACCGCCTGGCAGTGGGGGAAGTACCTCGGCAACACGTTATTGGACATTGAAATTTCAGCGTATCGAAGGCCAGACCCGCTTTCATGTCACATAGAATCAAAACTAGTGGGGCAATATACCAATGCTATTTTGGCAAGTGCAGCGGCAAAAGCAAAGGGGTATGATGAAGCACTCTTGCTAGATTCTAATGGCAATGTGGCGCAAGGACCGGGGTTCAATTTTTTCTACGAAAAAGAGGAGGTTTTGTACACTGCGCCTGAAGGACATATTTTACCTGGTATCACTCGGGAGATTGTCATGGGTTATGCTAAAGAACTAGGTTATAAAGTGGTGGAAAAATTATTTACACCAGATGATTTGAAAGAAGTAGATGCAGCATTTTTTACAGGTACCGCAACGGAGGTAGCTGGTATTAGATCCATAGATGGCAAACGATTTAAACTAGAATGGATGGAGTCGATAGGTTATGAAATATTTCAAATGTATCGGCAACGAGTGGTGAAAAAAGAAATTCAGGATTTTACATTAGTATAAATAAAATAGTAAGGTGGAAAATAATAAATACAGCAAAATAGTAACGCAAGATGAAACACAACCTGCAGCGCAGGCGATGCTTCATGCCGTCGGACTTTCAAACAAGGATCTGAAAAAAGCCCAAGTTGGTATTGTGAGTACTGGTTATGAGGGGAATCCATGCAATATGCACTTGAATGATTTGGCGAAGTTTGTCAAGGACGGTACAAGCAAGACTGAGCTAATAGGTCTTATTTTCAATACAATAGGTGTAAGCGATGGTATTTCTATGGGCACGCCTGGCATGCGGTATTCGCTTCCTTCCAGAGATGTAATTGCAGATTCTATAGAAATAGTGATGAATGCGCAGGCATACGATAGCCTTGTGGCAGTGGTGGGATGCGATAAAAATATGCCTGGCGCCATGATGGCGATGGGTCGATTGAACAGACCCGCCATATTAGTATTTGGCGGAACGATTGCCGCCGGATGTTATAAAAATCGGAAACTTGATGTGGTATCTGCTTTTGAAGCATTGGGCGAAAAAATGGCAGGAACGTTAAGCGATACAGATTTTCACGGAATTATTGAAAATGCTTGTCCCGGCGCTGGCGCATGTGGCGGTATGTACACCGCCAATACCATGGCGTCTGCTATTGAGGCGATGGGAATGAGCTTGCCATACTCCTCATCAAATCCTGGTGAAAGCGAGGATAAAAAATTGGAATGTCAAAAGGCAGGTGAGGCGATGCGTTATTTAATCGAAAAAGATATTAAACCAAGAGATATTGTCACTAAAAAGTCGTTAGAAAACGCCTTGAAAATTATCATGGTTTTAGGTGGGTCAACCAATGCCGTATTGCATATAATTGCCATTGCCAAAGCATTTAAAATTGATTTTGGCATTGATGATTTCCAACGGATTAGTGATGAAACGCCGTTTTTGGCAGATTTAAAGCCTAGTGGGCAATTTTTGATGGAGGATGTACATAAGATTGGTGGCATTCCTGCGGTGATGAAATTTATGTTGGACAATGACCTGCTAGACGGCAGCTGCTTGACGGTCACGGGAAAAACCATCAGAGAAAATTTAGAGAACCTGCCTGCACTTGGCGATAGTCAGAAAGTGATAATGCCAGTAAATACGCCCATTAAGAAATCAGGTCACCTACAGATACTATATGGAAACCTTGCAGAACAGGGAGCAGTTGCAAAAATTACAGGAAAAGAAGGAGAAAAATTTGAAGGGAGCGCTAAAGTTTTTGAAAGTGAATACGATGCCAATGATGCCATCAGAGCAGGAGAAATAGCAGCTGGAGATGTGATTGTCATTAGATATGAAGGGCCAAAAGGCGGTCCTGGCATGGCAGAAATGTTGAAGCCAACGTCTCTCATTATGGGGGCAGGACTAGGCAAATCGGTGGCGCTCATTACTGATGGTAGATTTTCAGGAGGCACGCATGGATTTGTCGTAGGACATATCACACCAGAAGCACAAGAGGGAGGAATGATTGCTTTGCTCAAAGATGGTGATCGTATTTTGATTGACGGCGAAAATAACAAATTAGAAGTGGACTTATCGACAGAAGAAATTTCGAAAAGAAGGAAGGCATGGGTAAAGCCGCCATTGAAATTTGAGAGTGGTGTGCTTTTTAAATATGCAAAACTTGTTTCATCAGCATCGGAAGGATGTGTTACAGATTTATAAATTATGGGAACATTGACGAAGAAAAAAACGGATAAAAAAGTTAATAAACGTGTTAAAGTAACAGGGGCGGAAGCAGTAATCTTATCATTGTTGCAGGAAGGAGTTAAAACTATTTTTGGCTATCCGGGCGGTGCCATCATGCCAGTCTATGATGAGCTATATAAATTTCAAGATAAACTGACACATATCCTTGCCCGTCACGAACAAGGAGCCATCCATGCAGCGCAAGGGTTTGCGAGGGTATCTGATAAAGTGGGTGTTTGCATTGCCACCTCTGGCCCGGGGGCGACCAATCTCATTACTGGGATTGCTGATGCAAAAATAGATTCTACGCCATTGGTATGTATTACAGGACAGGTGGGCTCGAATTTATTAGGGACAGATGGATTTCAAGAGGTGGATGTGATTGGTATTTCTATGCCTGTAACCAAATGGAATTATCAAATTACCAAGGCTTCAGAAATTCCTGGGGTTTTTGCAAGGGCATTTTACATTGCCAAATCTGGCAGACCAGGACCAGTGCTAATTGATATTACAAAAGATGCGCAATTTGAGCTGTTTGAATTCAACTATAAAAAGTGCAAAAATATTAGAAGCTACCACCCAGTTCCAAAATTAGACCAGCAGGCAATTGGGGAAGCAGTAAAATTGATAAACAAGGCTGAAAAACCATTTATTTTAGTGGGTCAGGGTGTTATATTGAGCAAAGCAGAAAAAGAATTGGTTGCTTTTGCAGAAAAAGCACATATTCCAGTGGCATCAACGTTGCTCGGACTATCAGCTTTTCCACCGCAAAACGAATTATATACGGGCATGTTGGGCATGCATGGTAACTATGCGCCAAATATAAAAACCAATGAATGCGATGTCTTGATAGCCGTAGGTATGCGCTTTGATGATCGGGTGACAGGGGATTTGTCAAGGTATGCCAAGCAAGCAAAAGTGATACACATTGACATTGATTTTTCTGAAATCGATAAAAATGTAAAAGCAGATGTAGCGATAATTGCAGATGCTAAGCAAGCACTATCTGCCTTGATAGATGGCGTAGCAAAAAAACGACATGTGAAGTGGTTGAAGGAATTTAAAGATTGTGAAAAAACAGAGTATAAAAAAGTAGTAGAGAAACAATTATTTCCCAAAAGGGGGGATATAAAAATGGCGGAAGTAATCAGAATTATTTCTGAACAAACTAAGGGTGAGGCGGTTATTGTTACTGATGTGGGTCAGCACCAAATGGTTGCTACACGGTATTACCAGTTCGGAAAAACGAAAAGCAATGTCACTTCAGGGGGTTTGGGAACTATGGGATTTGCACTTCCGGCAGCTTTTGGCGCAAAACTTGGCGCGCCAAGAAGAGAAGTGGTCGCGATTATTGGTGATGGCGGTGTGCAAATGACAATTCAAGAACTAGGCGCTATTTTTCAATACAATATTCCTGTTAAAATCGTGGTATTGAATAATAATTTTCTAGGCATGGTGCGGCAATGGCAAGAATTGTTTTTTGACGGTCGCTATGCTTCAACGGAACTGGTAAATCCTGATTTTATCGCCATTGCCAAGGGATATCGTTTGGCGGCAAAAAGTGTGTGTGAAAGAGGAAATCTTGAAAACGTAATAAAAGAAATGTTGGCACATAAAGGGCCTTTTTTCTTGGAAGTAAAAGTAGAAAGAGAAGGCAATGTATTTCCGATGGTGCCAACAGGAGCATCGGTATCAGAGATTAGACTATCCTAAACAAAGGGTTTGAATTTCTAGCAAAAAACAAGAAGATGAAAAAAAATAATGTAAAGCATAATTCAGTAAAGATGCCTATCGAGGATATAAAGAGGTTTACTATTTCTATACTTACTGAAAATAGAAGTGGGCTACTTAATGGGGTAACCATCATTTTTACCAGAAGAAAAATGAATATTGAGGCGATTAATGTTTCTCCGAGTGAAGTAGAAGGCGTGAGTCGGTACACAATTCTGATTGAGAGCTCGCGGGAAAAGGCAGAGAAAGTGGTGAAGCAAATTCAAAAGCTAGTAGATGTCATTGGGGCATTTGTGTATGAGGATAATCAGATTTATTATCAAGAATTGGCGCTGTATAAAATGCCTACAAAAGTTTTTTTGAATGGCAATCAGATTGAAGACCTTGTTAGGAATTGTGGGGCAAGGATATTGGTGATAGAAAAAGATCATATCATTATTGAAAAAACAGGGCATATGGATGATACGCAAGCGTTATTTGATAAACTAAGACCTTTTGGCGTATTAGAATTTGTCAGGTCTGGCAGAATTGCTATCTCAAAGTCAAAAAGAGAAACAACTACATTTATAAAAGAACAAGAAGCAGCAAGTAAAATAAAGTTAAAAAAATAAAACAGTAAAATAACTAGATAAGATGGCACAATTAAATTTTGGAGGATTAACAGAAGAAGTAGTTACAAGAGAAGAATTTCCGTTGGAAAAAGCTTTGGAAACAATGAAAAATGAAACCATTGCCGTGATTGGCTACGGGGTTCAAGGACCAGGGCAGGCACTAAATTTGAAAGACAATGGCTTTAATGTCATCGTCGGACAGCGGCAACCTTCTGCTTCATGGGACAAAGCAGTGGCGGATGGCTGGAAACCAGGGAAAGATTTACTCTCAATAGAAGCGGCATTAGAAAAAGGAACAGTCATTCAGTTTT
Source organism: uncultured Roseivirgaceae bacterium (assembly GCA_964424205.1). GTDB lineage: Bacteria > Bacteroidota > Bacteroidia > Cytophagales > Cyclobacteriaceae > CAYRIF01. The sequence goes on from CAYRIF010000160.1 coordinate 6,746, forward strand.
TGTTATCGGATGCTGGTCAAATTTCTGTTTGGCCAACGGTTAAAAAACATTTAACCGAAGGGAAGACGCTATATTTTTCTCATGGGTTTGGAATCACCTACAAGGAAAGAACTGGAATTATTGCACCCGACAATGTAGATGTAATTCTTGTTGCTCCTAAAGGTTCTGGAACAAGTTTGAGAAGGAAATTTTTAGCAGGACAGGGACTGAATTCAAGTTATGCAATACACCAAGATTATACTGGGAAAGCAAAAGACAAAGCGGTGGCTTTGGGAATTGGTGTAGGTTCGGGCTATCTTTTTGAGACCACTTTCAAAAAGGAAGTATACAGTGATTTGACCGGTGAGCGGGGAACATTGATGGGTGCTTTGGCAGGTATTTTAGAAGCACAGTATGATTTACTTCGTAAAAAAGGGCATTCACCAAGTGAGTCTTTTAACGAAACAGTAGAAGAACTGACAGAGAGTCTGATTTTATTGGTGGCTGAAAACGGGATGGATTGGATGTTTGCTAACTGTTCCACGACTGCGCAAAGAGGGGCGCTAGACTGGAAAAATAAATTTAGAGATGCAGTAGCACCGGTATTTGATGAGTTATACGAAAGTGTTGCCACCGGTGAAGAGGCACAAAGGTCAATTGATACCAATAGCAAAGATGACTACAGGGAAAAACTTGATGAGGAGCTACGTGAAATCAGAGAATCCGAAATGTGGCAGGCAGGCGCACAAGTAAGAAAGCTACGTCCGCAGAATAAATAATTTAGTTACCATAAATTGCTAGCTTTTGATTTATTCATGAGCTAGCAATTATTTACTTCCTCCCTCAGAGTCCCCTGTAAGGTCTGCCTGCGGTAGGTAGGGACTCTCAGGCTTAAGTTATATTTGAATACGATACCGTGAATTTAGAAACCAAACAAGAAATAGTTGTTTCAATGGAAAATGTTGTGTTAGCGCAACAGGCATTAAAGGATGTAGTTGTTAAGACGCCTCTGATGGAAAATCTGAACCTATCTGATCGGTTTGAATCCAATATTTTTCTTAAAAGAGAAGACCTTCAGGTGGTTCGCTCCTATAAAATCAGAGGTGCCTATAATAAGATTCATAGGTTAAGTAATGAGGAATTGGACAAAGGAATTATTTGTGCTAGCGCAGGAAATCATGCACAAGGAGTAGCTTTCGCTTGTCAGAAGTTAGGGATTCAAGGGAAGATATACATGCCTAGTCCGACGCCCAGCCAGAAAATCAAACAAGTAGAGATGTTTGGTAAAGAGTATGTTGAGATTGTGTTGACAGGGGATACCTATGATGATGCGTATAATGAAGCGAAAAAACATGCCGTTGACCATGATTTGACTTTTGTTCACCCTTTTAATGATTTACAAGTCATTGAAGGTCAGGCAACTGTAGGCATGGAAATATTGAGTGACACCAGCAGTAAAATCGATTATTTATTTTTGCCGATTGGCGGTGGCGGACTAGCATCAGGCGTATCAAGCATCTTTAAAAACCTAAGCCCAACGACAAAAATAATTGGGGTAGAACCAGAGGGAGCGCCAGCCATGAAGGTCTCTTTGGAAAAAGGAGTTGTAACTACCCTTGATCATATCGACAAATTTGTGGACGGAGCAGCGGTCAAAGAAGTAGGAGCGCTGACTTTTAAAATTTGCAAGGAAAATTTGCATGAAGTGATTGCAGTGCCTGAGGGAAAAGTATGTACCACCATACTCCAACTTTATAACGAAGAGGCGATTGTAGTCGAGCCGGCAGGTGCGCTGACCATTGCGGCACTTGATTTGTACAAGGATCAAATCAAGGGAAAGAATGTTGTTTGTGTGGTAAGTGGTAGTAATAATGACATCACTAGAACTGAGGAAATCAAGGAACGATCAATGCTGTACGAAG
>CAYRIF010000161.1:0-8558 GCA_964424205.1 uncultured Roseivirgaceae bacterium
CAGACCTTGGGGTTGGTTTATGGGATAGTTTATTGTTGGTGAACATACTGACAATACTAAGGAACATGGTTTTTAGCCCGTCTTTTGTATAGAAGCGGATTGATTTCAAAAATTTGGACATAGCAATGACTGGTGAAAAGTAAAACAATACCTACCAAAGTTACCGCAAACATTCGAAAATCACAATTTTTTGAAAATAAAAGCTATATTTATCACGCATCTGATACCATTTTAACATCAAAATGGTATCAAGAAGATTGGTCCAACTACGTCATTCCTAATGCAACACCCCAATAATCTCAATCTCCGTTCTACGGTTAATTTCCCTACCGCCAATTTCATTATCGTTTGATACAAGAGGTCTCTCTTCTCCATAGCCTTTAGAGGTGAGTCGTCGGGGATCAATGCCGTAGCCTAATAAGTATTGCTCAACGGATTTTGCCCTTTTACGGGACAGCACTTTGTTAAATTTTTCGTTTCCAATATTATCTGTGTGTCCGTTAATTTGTATTTTTAATTCTTTATTGCCTTTCAACAACTCGTAGATACGGTCTAGCTCCGAAATAGATTCCTTTTGCACTTCATATTTTCCTGTTTCAAAGAAAATATTGTTCAACACAATTCTCATCCCCACATCCGCTTTTTTAAGCTTGATGGTTCTGTTCATCATCTTGTCTTTTGTTAACCCGGCTGCTTTAAAACTTCTAGAGCTAAATAAATACCCATCTTTCTCAACAGTTAACCCGTAGTTTCTATCTGAGGGTATTTTTAAATTAAATTCTCCCGTCACAGGGTCAGCATACTTTACCAATACCACCAAGTTTTTACTATTATCTGAAAGTACAAGTCTGGCATTAATAGGTTCGTTCGTTTCGGCATCCACCACTTTTCCACTGAACACAATCATTGCTGCCTTGGTATATTTTTCTATTTGCAAATCAACCACTGGCTGCAGGTCTACAATTACTTCTTCTTGCTTGCTTGCTACAGGTTCAACATAGTCTCTTTGATCCATCAGAATACTATATATATCACTATTGCCATAAGTATCTGACCTGGTAGTTGCATAATATCCCCTCACATTATCTTGGGCAATTACAAAATATATTTCATTGTTGGCTGTATTGATTGGGTAGCCGAGATTTCTCGGCATTCCCCAGCCTCTTTTTGTCAGCGGACAACGAAAAATATCGTAACCCCCCATTCCTAAGTGTCCTCGGGAACTGAAGTATAATGTTTTTCCATCCGGATGAATAAATGGTGCGTCCTCGTCTTCTGCAGTATTGATTTTTTTTCCACAGTTTACCGCAGGACCCCACTTCCCGTTTGATCTTAGTTCACTATAGTAAATATCCAGGCCTCCATAACCACCTGGGCGGTCACTCGAAAAATATATTCTCTTTCCATCAGCCGTCAAGGATGCTGAAAGTTCCCTGTATTTGGAGCTTACACTTGCACTTAAAATTTTTGGTTTCGACCACTTTCCTCCGTTATAATTTGATTCGAAAATATCACCGTTTCCCGTGCTGTAGTATATCAAAATCTTCTTTCCATCTGGGGAAAAACCTATAGCGCTCTCGTGATAAGGTGTATTAATCCCACCTTCTATTTTTTTCAAATCACCCCATTTACCATTATTATTTTTTGCAATGTAGATGTCTTCAAAATTATAACCATCCTGGTCTATTTTGTTACCTGTTGATCCTGCTCTGCGTGAGGTTAAAATCATGGTTGATTCATCAGCAGTGATCAAAGGCGCATAATCAGGTCCGTCTGAATTAATTCCTTTCCCGACGTTAACTATCTTCATATCCTTCGGGTTATTGACATATTCCAAACTGATATTACATTGCTTAATGCTTCTATCAACAGTAAATTTATCTAGTGCATGTGGCCTAAATGCTATAAAATGCTTCAGCGCCTTGTCATATTTGTCAGCAAATTGGTATGCCTTTGCGAGGTAAAATTCTAAATCAGGACTATAATCAGGAAATTCGTTATAGACTTTTTCCAAGTACGTAGCCGCTTTTGGTTTATAGCTTCCTTCAATATAAGCCATGCCTAACCTGTAGTCCAATGCTGCTGAACTACCCTCTTTTTCTACTGCTTTAGCATAATAATATGCGGCACCGTCAAAATATGTTTTGCGGTAAAGCTTGTCTCCTTTCTTAATTAGCTTTCTATAGCTTTGCGCCATTCCTGTGGAAGCCACAATTGATAGGAGTATAAAAATGATGGTGCTACGAATCAATAACATTATTAACCTCTCAAAAATTCTGTTTAATTGATAAACCCAAACTTAGCCAGAAAACATACTTAATAAACTTCAATAACCTTAAGAAGATTTTTTGTGTAAGGTTTTATTTGAAAAAGGTCTTTCCAAAAACTTCTCAAAAGTTTTTAACTTTTGAGAAGTTAAGCTATTACTGAACTACAACCATTTGCTTGGTGCTATTTAACCTGCCGGATTCTATTTTATACAAATACATGCCTGGTATAAATCCGCTTATATCTACTTTGATTTTGTGTTCACCCAAAGGCATTTGCTTATCCACAATTTGCTTCACCATATTGCCTTTCACATCATATATCTTAAGTGAAACATGTCCCCTTGTATTGATATAGTAAGAAAAAGTTGTCATATTTTTTGCAGGGTTTGGATAACAATCGTTTAGTCTAAACCGATCATTTAAAAATTCATTAACGCCAGTGATATTCTTTCCAAATAAATCAAGCTTTGTGTTTTCAAACTGATTAAAACGTGTTTGTGCTAGGGCATCACTCGAAGCACCCATCCAGTCCTGCAACATAGCCGTAAAAACCTGTCTGTAGTCAATCTGTGGGGTTAAGTTTCCCCTTGTCAAATTATTCAAATCTGGGTTGTCTCCGTAAATTCCTGGCTTCACCCCTTTTCCAAAAACAAACATGGGTGCTGCCATCCCATGATCCGTACCATAGCTTCCGTTAGATGCTGCTCGCCTTCCAAATTCTGAAAACGTCGCTGTAACAACCTTGTCTTCCAATCCTAAAAATTTCAAATCATCTTGAAATGCTTTTACCGCAGAAGATATATGATATAGCAAAGCCGAATGTGCCCCCATTGATGGATTGCCAGCCTCCACTTGGTTGCCATGTGTATCAAACCCTCCTATTTTCACTAAAAATACTTTTGTCTTAGAACCTCCACTTAATAACCTAGACACTAATTTTAGTTGGCTTGCTAAATAATTTGTTGAAAATCGCCCTCCTGCACTGAACGGATATTTTTCTGGGTAATTGACATTCGCACTATTGGTCCCTTTATCAAAAACATCGCGAAGTCTTTCTGCATACTGGTTTGACTTTTCTTCAATGTCCAAAATCCATTTCAACTCCACACCATAATGTGTGTTTTCTATTGATTCTGGCGGTTCAATGCCAACACTTTGCACCAAATCATAAAACTGGTCTGGATTATTGATTGGTATGGCACTTGGTATCCCTATTTCTCTGTGGAATAGCAAGGAAACGTTGCTGCCAATCTCCAATGCCAAAGGATCTGGCATTTCTGTATTTGGATAAGCATCAGGATAACCTGGAAAACAGGTGTCCAAATACCTGCCTACCCAGCCCGACCTATATTTGTCTTCATAGCCTCCTCCCATCCACCATATGTCTCGACTTCTAAAATGAGAAAGATTCATGTTTTCATAACCCACCGCGTTTACAACGGCTACTTTTCCCTCGTCGTACAATGATTTTATGCCTCCCATGTCAGGATGAAGCCCTAGTTTTTTCTCATCTCTTTGCGTATTATCTAATGACAATACGCTCCTATTTCCTGTGTTGGATAATGCTATGTTTGGTCGCAAGTTGATGTACTCACTGTATTGATTCAGTGGGACTACCGTATTCAACCCATCATTTCCTCCATGTAGCTGAATTAATACCATCACTTTATCACTGTCTGCACCACTAGCCGTCAAATGTTGCAACAAGCCATTTCCCATGACAGAAATTGGTATGCCATTGAGCATTAATGGGGCGGCACTCGCTGCTGATATTTTTTTTATAAATCCTCTTCGTTTCATGGTTTTTAGTTTTGGTTGGTTGTTGGTTAATACAGCTGGTATTCAGGTGATTGTAGTAAGGCTCTGAAGAGCGCGTCTAACTGTACTTTAACGTTGGTATCGTCTCCGGTGATTTTATAATTGTTCCATTCTCCTGCCCAATTCACTGCTGAAAGGTTATCAAGTAAAATATCTTTCATAAAGTAATCGAAGCGCACTTGCGTGATTATTTCTGGAAACAAATCATCAATCAATTCCTGAACCAATGCCTGTGGGTCAGCGGGATCAGAGATATGCTGTGGATTGTCAACGTATGCTACGGTATCCAATTGAAATCCCTGGTCTTCTCCTTTGGTTAATAAAAAGTCTGCAAATTCATAACGACGCAACAACCAGATATTAGAAATCCAGTTTCTGTTAAACTCCGGGGTTTGATGGTAGGCGGAGTACCCTGCTACTTCTGGCGGATCATAAAACCGCAACCCTTGTTCGTCCATTCGTCGTATCAAACTTCGATAGGCGGTATCATATGCTAGTGCCAGTTGTGTAGAAGCGTCAGGCATTGCGACTTTAAAAAATTTCAACGTGCCTATCACCAAATCAATCGGCGATTTTATAATTGCCCCTCTATTATCATCTGTCTCTGTGGCATTGTCTGTATCATAAAAGTGTTGACTCGTTAAAAGTTGCTGCAATACCGGTTTTATTTCATAGTTGTTTGATTGAAAAGTATTTGCCAACGGCGTAATAATGTCTTGCTCAATTTCATCTGTGATTTCATAATACACAAAAAACCGATACAGCCGTCTACACAAATATTTCGCCGTTTCTATTTGTCCAAAAACTACATTCACTAATTGATCTAACTCATCCAACGCCGCCTCTTTTGTTGCCAACCCATCTATCAAGGCATTTGGTTGAATAGTCGCTCCACCAAAAGCAGCGCTAAAGGTTTTTACACCTGGGTCATGTCTCGTTGCTTGATTTTCAGCATTCGTTTTTAGTATTCCTGTCTTTAATCCAGTAGCAATGTCTGTTTCTAAAAACTCCTTATCATTTTTATACCCTGATACTACTCTTGAAACCGCTTGAACATCCTGTTCAGTATAGTTGGTGTAATTATCAAGTCCTATTTGTGGTCCTTTACCAATGGTGAATAATTCCAAAAACTCCCTTCCAAAGTTTTCATTCGGATTATCTTTATCATTAAGCCTGCCATCAAGGTATACCAGCATCGCATTATCTGTACATACCTTCTTTGCCAACTCTTTGAAATTACCCAACGCATACTTTCTATAGAGCGCATTTTGATAATACAGTGCCGTACTTCTTCCCACTACCGAAAACGCTGACGTAAAATGAATGTGCATAAAAAACGTCATTCGCTCTGTCAAAGACATCCCCTCTTTCATCATCAACTCTAGCCACCACCCACGAAAATAATAAATCAAATCAAACTCTTGACTATTTACATCTTCCACAGGCTTGGGGTTATTCCATGCCTGTCCTGTTGCCACATCCTTTGGTGGCTGGGGGTCTGCCACTGCTACGAATAATTGACTTACCGCTTGCGCCGCCGTCATGTTCGAAAATTGATCAATGCGTTGTTTGGTGGGACCAAAGGTTGCCCTTTTAAGCAGGTGGGCGGCATGCTTTCTGCCTAGTGTTCCTCCAAACGGATTTAGTGAGGCCATGATTTTGGTTTGTTTTGGTTTGACTGTGCTATAAAATTACTTTTATTCTTTCACATAATAATTTCAATTTGGTTATGTTTGTTACACGTTGTTTTTCAAACGACATCGGGGTTTTTTTATTGTCACAGTCTATAACTATTAAGTATTAGTTGGTTTTTTGTACAATTCGTGGATTTATTACATTCATTTTTAAAGCACATACCTAAATTCAGCTAACCATTATCGATTATTCTTTCGGATGAAACAAAAATTTGCCGCCATTAAAAAAAAAATAGAAGCTCCCGTTCAAGAGCTTCATAGTTCCTTATTACAAGAAAAAAGAGTTCGTTTATTTGTCAAAAGAGAAGACCTCATTCATCCTGAAATTTCTGGAAACAAATGGAGAAAACTAAAATACAATATATTGGAGGCGGCATCAAAAAAGACAGATACACTTTTAACTTTTGGTGGCGCTTACTCCAATCATATTCTGGCAGTAGCCGCCGCTGGAAAAGCATTTGGTTTCAAAACAATTGGTGTAATTAGAGGAGAGGAGCACTTACCCTTAAACCCAACCTTACACTGCGCAAAAGAAATCCTAGGCATGCAAATCATTTATATGGATCGAACTGCCTATCGGTTAAAAAACACGCCCGCTGTTACGGAAAAACTAGAAAATTATTTTGGTCAATTTTACTTGATTCCTGAAGGGGGAACTAATGATTTGGCTGTTAAAGGTTGTACAGAAATACTTAATGATATAAAAATCTCGTATGATCATGTGTGCTGCAGTTGTGGTACTGGTGGAACTTTGGCTGGGTTAATCTGTGGCCTACATGGAGAAAAAAGTGTATTGGGGTTTGCTGTTTTGAATGGGGATTTTTTAATTTCGGAAGTGGAAAAACATATTGTCAGCTATTCTGAAGAGGTGTTTTCAAACTGGAAAATTAATACTGATTTTCACTTTGGTGGTTATGCCAAATTTAACCCTGAACTCCTCGATTTTATCAATGCTTTTAAACAAAATCATGGCATACAACTTGATCCTATTTATACTGGGAAAATGATGTTTGGGATTTTTGATTTGATAAAAAAAGACTATTTCAAAAGTGGCTCAACTGTACTCGCCATTCACACTGGTGGTTTGCAGGGAATTATAGGATTTAATGAAAGGTTTGGTGGGGTAATATATTAAGGTTATATTAGTGTTGACAATAATTGACGAAATGAAAACATTCTGCTTTCTCCTGTTCTTTACTATCATTTTAGAAAGTTGTTCTTCAATATATTTTGCACAACCTCAGCCTCAAGGTGGAGCGACTTTGAAATCCTTCCCGAAGGAATTTCAGGGCAGCTATATTGGTGAGGACAAGGATACCGTATATATAAAAAAAAACAAATATGTCTACCCAGAAATATTTGAGAAACACATTCCTATGGTCAAGCTAGATTCTCTTGCCGATGTTAGAATAGAAGATGGTTTGCTTTTTGATGATTCAGTTCCAACTAATAAAGGAATCCGTTTTACAATTACAGCTGACACACTACACTATCGTATTAAATTAAATTTGTCTAAATTTTTATCTGATTCTTTAGTTATTAAAAAACATAAAGGACTTTTAATTCTAAATAAGAAAGAAAAAGAGGAGAATTATTGGAAAGTTTATTTAATTGAAAAATTAAATAATGACGATCTCCGGCTATCAACTATTGGAAATTTTAAGACGGAAGAGACTCCTAATCAAAAAATCAAGTATGATGGCGTCCTAGAAGATTTTTATTCGATTACCCGCTTTCAAAAAATTGACACATCAAAATATTTAATCAATCCTACCTATAAAGAATTCAAGAAACTGCTTAAAAAAGGGCTTTTTGCAAAATGGAATGAGTACAAAAAAATTGCTAACAAAAGATAAAAGAACATAGAGATAGCTATAATCCACAAGTTCACATCGGTGTCTGACAAGTCCACTAGTTTATATTTAGAAAGAGGTCTTGACTTTAGGTTAAAGAAAGGTGATTTTTATTCTCTACATTTTTATCAAGGTTGTTAATCGAATTTTCAAAACACTATGACTATATCAAAAAAAATAAAATGGGGAATTGTTGGCTGCGGAAATATCGCTAACAAGTTTGTAAGTGACTTGGCGCTTGTTAACGACGCTGAACTAACTGCTGTTGCTTCGAGAAGCCTATACAAAGCACAGGCATTTGGGCAAAAACATAATGCCAAAACCGCCTATGGGGATTATGACTTGCTGTTTTTAGATTCCGATATAGACATCGTATATATAGCAACTCCTCATACTTCACATGCTGCCTTAAGTATAAAAGCCATGGAACATGGAAAACATGTCCTATGTGAAAAACCGCTTGCCCTCAATAAAGCAGAGGTCGTTGCAATGATTGAAACTTCTCGGCGTACCAACTGCTTTTTTATGGAAGCGTTGTGGACTAGGTTCAATCCTTGTTTGGTAGAAGTTAAAAAACGCATTGACAACGGAGAAATAGGTCAGGTGAAATATATTAATGCTGACTTCGCTTTTAAGGTTGATAAACCACTTGATGGCAGGGTGCTAAACCTCAATTTAGGTGGCGGTGCGCTTTTAGACATTGGTATTTATCCTGCTTTTTTAAGCTATCTCTTTTTGGGGATGCCAAAAGAAATCTTAGCGCAGGCTATTTTTCATGAGGTGACAAAATGTGACATGCAAACCTCTATGGTGTTTCATTATAAAGATGCTCAAGCGATTTTGTCCTGTAGCTTTACCACAAAATCTGATATGGTTGCAAGCATCAGTGGTACAGAAGGGCAAATTTACCGGCATGATACGTG
>CAYRIF010000162.1:0-8526 GCA_964424205.1 uncultured Roseivirgaceae bacterium
CTTGTTTTGATAATACTTCTTTTTGAAAGCATTAAGTTTGGTGATAAGGATGTTTTCCTGTTTGGACATTCTTTATTATAACAATAAAAGCTAAACAAAATTATAGAATACTTTTATCTAAATACTATAAACTGAAAATAAAGCAATTTTGTTGTCTATATGATTTATACGGTTAGCGGAGAAAAACGCAAAATCCCACCAAATTTATCAACAACGAGTGTTGTTTTTCTAGAAACCAGTAATGCAAAATTATTAGGTTCATGCCCAACAGGAAATCCAAAACAGATCGGATAACCAAATTCTTCGGTATGTTCCGCGATTATTTCATAGGCACTTTTTCCGAACGGGACAGCCTTGTCATCCTTACAGTCAGAGAAATGACCAACGATTAGCCCAGCGAGCTTTTCTAACTTACCTGCCCTTTTCATTTGTACCATCATCCGGTCAAGGCGGTATAAATATTCATCCACATCCTCAATGAACAAGATTTTTCCATCGGTATCCACATCAGAATCTGTACCAATCAAATGACATAATAATGACAGGTTTCCCCCGACTAAGCGCCCTTCTCCCTTTCCTTTTACATTTAAGGCGTTGGGCTTGACAATGTATTCAATGGACTCGCCAAAAACTATTTTTCTTAAACTTTCTACCGCTTCTTTTGTCCCCCTTTTTCCAAAAAGTGTCGGCATAATACCATGGATACTTTCAATGCTCAAATTATGAAGGTGGCTAAGCAAAGCAGTGATGTCGCTAAAGCCAATGACCCATTTTGGGTTTTTCATTAACGCAGAAAAATCAATGGCATCAATTATTCTTGTGGTGCCATAACCACCACGTACACAAAAAATCGCCTTGATACTTTCATCATTCGCCATTTTTTGGAAGTCTGCCGTTCTTTGTCTGTCCGTTCCTGCAAACTGATGGTGCTGTGCAAAGAGGTTTTTACCCAACACTACCTGTAAACCCCACTGCTCAAATATTTCAAGGGCTTTTTCAATACCATTTTCGGGTATTTTTTTTCCAGGTGCGACAATAGCGATTTTATCATTTGGTTTTAAGGGTCTTGGCTGACGAGTCATTTTTATAATTTTAAAATGGTATAACTTAGAGCTAGTAGGTTTTCAAAACCTACTAAGGTCTTTCACCGAATAAAGGGTTTCATTCTACCTCCTTCAAATCTTTGGCACAAATTTCTCTTTCCCACAATTTTTTCCCAGAAGAACCTTTCACTATAAATTTCAATTTACGGTCTTGTCGCGGTCCGCTGACCTCAATAATGCCATAATTTTTTTCGTTGACCAGCGTCCCTTCCACATAGTATTTATTGGGATTGTCTTTAATAGCATATACCCCAGAGGTAAAAGGCGAAACGGTAAAGTCATAAAAGGGATAGCCGCTTGTTGCGTCTTTGGAAAGCTCGGTATGATGTACATCGCCACTGATGAATACAACACCGGGCACTTTTGCAGCTCTGATAGCCTTTAATAGCCGTGTTTTTTCTTCACCATAGGTTGAATATTTTTCAAAGCTCACATCAGAGTTGAGCACCTGTCCGCCGATAACAATAAATTTGAAACTCGCCCTACTAAAAATAAGCGCATCAATCAACCATTGGAACTGCGCCTCACCAAGCATCGTTCTTTCCCCATCTTTTCGGTTGTTTGGTGTTCTGAAATACCGGTTGTCCAGCATAAAGAACTGTACATCATTCCAAAAAAAAGTGTTGGTGGTTCCTCCTTGTCCTGTCAAGTTCGTATTATTATTTCCCCAAAACAAATTGAAGGCTTCTTCGGTCATGTTTTTTCCCCAGTACGAGCGATCTGAATCATTTGGGCCATAATCGTGGTCATCCCAAATGGCATAATGATGGGTTGACCCAAGCAGGGGTTGCATTTCTTTTAGCGACCGTGTGTGGGTATAGCGGTGCATAATTCCTGTTCTACTATTCCAATCGGCTTCTCGCAAATAAACATTGTCACCTAACCAAAGCATAAAATCAGGATTTTCTTTGTGCATACTTTCAAAAATTTCATAACCGGTTCCATAAGGTTTTCCCGGACGGTCATATTTTTCTTCGTTGATATACGTGCCGCTCCCCATAACAAATTTGAAAGCTGGCGGATCGGTACGGTATTGCCACAATGGCTGCGACTGAAAAGACAAGGCATAAGGGCGCTCAACGACTTTGCCATTAAGGAATAACTGATATTCATAATTGATGCCAGGCTTCAAAGAATCGGCAATCAGCTTGGCAACAAATACGAGGTGTTTATTCGTTGTAATTTCTTCGGTAAAATATTTTCTATCCACATTCTTTTTATCCCAATACTGAAATTTAACAGCACATGCTTTGGTAGTTTGCACCCACAGTAATGCTTCTTTCATGGTGGAGTAACCTACCATAGGACCAGATTTTAGTAGAGATGATTGTGCTGTAGCCGTTTCTAAAAAGAGCAGGGATATTATTACAAGGAGGAATTTTTTTTTGTTCATAGGTTTTATTTTTTTTATTAATACAAATATCCTATTTCTTTTCGAGAAACCTAATAAACGGAAATGTATTCTATACCTGACAGGTTTTTACACCTACGCCAAGGCTACGGTGTACAGGGAAAACCTGTCAGGTATAGAATATTCAACCAAATCTTTCCCGCTTAAACAGATATTACCTAATTTCACCGTAACTATGGAAAAACGATGGGTTTTTAAAGAACAACCAACGGCAGCGCAAGTCAAAAGCCTTGCGGAATCAATAAACGTGAGCGGTGTGCTGTCATCATTATTACTGCAACGAAACATTGTAGATTTTGAACAGGCGAAATGTTTTTTTCGCCCAAAATTAGACATGCTCCATGACCCGTTTTTAATGATGGACATGGACAGGGCGGTGGAGAGAATCAACCGCGCCATTCAGAAAAATCAAAAAATACTGGTTTATGGGGATTATGATGTGGACGGCACAACATCGGTCGCTTTGGTGTATGATTTCCTTCGAAACATTCATGAACACGTTAATTTTTACATTCCAGACCGCTACACAGAAGGGTATGGAATTTCTCTCAAGGGAATTGACTATGCCGATGATAATAATTTTGAGCTAATCATCAGTTTGGATTGTGGCATCAAAGCCATTGATAAAGTTGCTTATGCCAATGAAAAAAACATTGATTTTATCATTTGCGATCATCACCGTCCAGGCGATGAGCTCCCAGCAGCCCATGCTGTTTTAGACCCAAAAAGAAATGACTGTTCCTATCCGTTTGACGAACTTTCAGGTTGTGGTGTTGGTTTCAAACTGATGCAAGCTTTGTGCATTCAAAATGAAATACCCATTAAAAATCTTTACGAATACTTAGATTTAGTAGCAGTGAGTATTGCCGCCGATATTGTTCCTATTGTAGGGGAAAACAGGGTGTTGGCACATTACGGACTAAAAAAATTAAACGCAAATCCGAGCGTTGGGCTACAAGCGCTTATGAATATTTCAGGAAAAAAAAATAATTATGATATCACGTCTGTGGTTTTCACCATCGGACCGAGGATTAATGCGGCAGGAAGAATTAGTCATGCAGGCGCTTCGGTGGATTTGCTTGTTAATGGCAATACAGAAGTAGCGGCGGGACTTGCCTCGAAAATCAATGCGCATAATATAGAAAGAAGGGGTTTGGATACGATGATTTCTGAAGAAGCCTTTCGTATGATAGCAGGCGGAGATGAGAAAAAAAAATCAACCGTTTTGTTCAAAAAAGATTGGCATAAAGGAGTGATTGGCATTGTGGCGTCCCGGTGTATTGAAAAATCATATAAGCCCACCATTATTTTAACTGAATCAAATAACAGGGCAACAGGTTCTGCCCGATCGGTTCGGGGATTTGATGTGTATGAGGCAATTGCCGCATGTTCCGATTTACTGGAGCAGTTTGGCGGACATAAATATGCAGCGGGGCTCACACTTCCGCTAGAAAACGTGAAATTATTCCAAGAAAAATTTGAGGCAATAGTGTCAAGTACCATTACCGAAGAGCAGTTGGTGCCACAAATTGATATTGACCAAAAAATAGACCTAGACATTATCACACAAAAGTTTTTCAGCGTGCTCAATCAGATGGCTCCTTTTGGCCCACAAAATATGAGCCCGATTTTTGCTACAGATAATATTGTTGCCACACAGCTGAAAAAATTGAGAGGTGACCACGTAAAATTTACCACCAAACAAGAAGGTGTAGATCAGACCTTTGTAGCCATTGGTTTTGGTTTTGGTAAATATTTTGACCTGCTCAGTAGTGGCATGAGTTTTAGCATTGCTTATACTGTGGAGGAAAACGATTATTTAGGAAATAAATCATTACAATTGTATTTGAAAGATATAAAATTTGATTGATGCAGGTACTAAGAGCAGACAACATCGTAAAAACATATAGTAAGCGAACCGTGGTTGACCATGTTTCAGTAACGGTTAATCAAGGAGAAATCGTGGGCTTGTTGGGGCCAAATGGCGCTGGAAAAACAACCACTTTTTATACTATCGTAGGCTTGGTAAAACCAAATGAGGGAAAAATTTTCTTAAACGATGAGGACATTACCGACTTACCAATGTATCGGCGGGCGCAAAAAGGAATCGGCTATTTAGCGCAAGAAGCATCTGTGTTTAGGGGGCTTACCGTGGAAGAAAATATTTTGGCGGTTTTGGAAATGCAAAAGGGAATTAGCAAGGCAGAACAGCGGCAAAGAACAGAAAATCTCTTGGAGGAATTCAGCTTGACGCATGTTCGAAAAAACTTAGGCGTTGTATTGTCGGGTGGAGAAAGACGACGAACAGAGATTGCTCGGGCACTTGCTGTAAATCCAAATTTTGTGCTGCTTGATGAGCCGTTTGCCGGCGTTGACCCGATAGCGGTAGAAGAAATACAATCAATCGTTGCCAGGCTGAAAGATAAAAACATTGGCATCCTAATCACCGACCATAATGTGAATGAAACACTATCCATTACCGACAGGGCGTATATCATGACAGAGGGAAAACTCCTTAAATCTGGCACGGCGGAAGAACTTGCCGCAGATGAGCAAGTAAGGAGGGTTTACCTTGGGCAACACTTTGAGCTGAAAAGAAAAATTTGAATCACAACACGTTTTTTAATACCTTCTTTCTCGAATATTGAGGCGGCGGACTATGATTGGTATTTTACTTTTTGCGAAAACTTGCTTTAGAGATTCCTGCCTGCGCAGGAATGACGTTTTACTTTTACTTAAAATCCCGAA
This sequence comes from uncultured Roseivirgaceae bacterium, assembly GCA_964424205.1. Lineage (GTDB taxonomy): Bacteria > Bacteroidota > Bacteroidia > Cytophagales > Cyclobacteriaceae > CAYRIF01. The sequence continues at coordinate 5,263 of CAYRIF010000162.1, forward strand.
CTATGTCCACCCGTTTAATACTAAGGAATTAAGGCTTCACCACTAATTTTAAAGAGCTATATTTCTAAGCCCCAGAGGACTGATATGTTTGTAGCATGCTAATTTAGATTGTACCAGAGTACCGTAGGTACGGCATAGGAGAAGAAACACAATAATTATTTCTATTATCAGAGGGGTTTAAAGAATTAAAAACGACGCCAAAATATAATTGCCCAACCTTTTTTGCTATCTTTATAAACGGTTGTAAAACCAATTTTTAAAAATGGCACTGATAAACTCTATACTAACTTGGGTAATGAAAAAAAGAATCCACGAAGTGGCGCTTTTTATGAAATACCCGCACGAGGTGCAGCAGGAACTTTTTACAGGACTTGTAGATGCCGCCAAAAACACGGAATATGGAAAGCAACATAGTTTCAACGAAATAAGGACCTATCAGCAATTTCAACACCAGGTACCCATTGTATCGTATGAAACAATTTTTCCGCTGATAGAAAGGTTGATGACAGGCGAGCAAAACATTTTGTGGCCCTCTGATATTAAATGGTTTGCCAAATCATCGGGTACTACCAATGCACGGAGTAAATTTATACCTGTTTCGCAAGAGGCGTTAGATGATTGTCATATTAAAGGAGGCAAAGACATGCTTTCTATTTATGTCAATAATTACCCGAATACAAAACTTTTTAACGGAAAAGGCCTGGCAATTGGTGGGAGCAATCAAATCAACCAGTTTGATGAAAACGGCACGTCTTATTATGGAGATGTTTCGGCGGTAATTATGAAAAACCTGCCCCTATGGGCGCAGCTAGTGAGAACCCCAAAATTAGACATTGCGCTGATTGATGAGTGGGAGGAAAAAATTGAAAAAATGGCAACCATCACGGCGAAAGAAAATGTAACAAGTATTTCAGGTGTGCCTACGTGGACTATTTTGCTTTTGCAAAGGATATTAGAAATAACAGGCAAGGAAAATATATTAGAGGTTTGGCCAAATTTGGAATTGTTTGCGCACGGTGCTGTATCGTTTACACCGTACCGCTCAGTGTTTAATACCATGATTCCTTCAGGGCAAATGCATTATTTGGAAACATACAATGCCTCGGAAGGTTTTTTTGGAATTCAAGACCAATCTGACGGAGATGACATGTTGCTCATGCTTGATTATGGTATTTTTTACGAATTCATCCCGATTGATATTTACGGAAAAGAAAACGAAACAGCTATTCCTTTGGGCGAAGTAGAATTAGGAAAAATTTACGCACTCATCATCAGCACCAACGCAGGATTGTGGCGCTATAAAATTGGCGATACCATCATTTTTACTTCTTTGTATCCTTATCGGATAAAAATCAAGGGGCGTACCAAGCATTTTATCAATGCTTTTGGTGAGGAGCTGGTCATAGAAAATGCGGAAAGAGCCATAACCGATGCCTGCGCATTTACAGGAGCAGAAATTGACAACTATACAGCAGCGCCAAAGTATATTGAGTTTGGAAAAAAAGGCAGGCATGAATGGGTGATAGAATTTACCAAAGCGCCAAATGATTTTGAGGCATTTTGTGCGCACCTAGACGAAACACTACAGGAACTCAACTCAGACTATGCCGCCAAACGGTATAAAGACCTGGCTTTGGTAAAACCACTAATTCATAATGTCCCCAAAGGAACGTTTTACGAGTGGATGAAAAAAAGAGGCAAACTAGGCAGTCAAAACAAAGTCCCGCGCCTCTCCAATACCCGCGAATATATGGATGATATTTTGGAATTGGTGAAGGCTTCTTTGGTGGGGTAAGGAATGGAAAAGTACAATCTTTGTATCTCGACGATAGGAGAGATTTAATACTTGAGGACGCCCACACCTTCCCCACTTGTGCAAGTTTGTAACTTGTGCTTCTTAGCAAAAAACACAAATGTTCGCAGCACAAAGCGAAGTACAAATTGATTTTGTGAAAGAGGTGTTGATGGGCATTGCGATGGGACAGGAATTTTCTAAGTTTAATTGAACTTGCACCAGTGGAGATAAAACGAAATAAAGGTACTTATTTAGTCTGTTTGTAAAAAAGAAGAGATGAGTGAAAAGGATTCTGATACTGAAAGCTACTTCAACCGCGCATAAAAATACAAAACAGGATCCACATCATACTTACGTTCGCTCAACGTATAATAGCCAGTGCCATCAGGTTTCCAAGTAATCGCCTCTCCTTGTGGCTCAAAAATATAGGGCAGTAATGTTGGAGGGGTGTTGAGTAAATCTATAATGCTTTCGTCCCCTTTTTTCTTCCAGTACATTACCGTGAAATAGGTTTTGATAAGAATTTCTGTTCCATCCGGAGAGATGTCTGCGGCGACTACTTTCGTTGTGGGTAACGTGCCCACCTTTTTGGCAACGATTTCCTCAGTGATAGATTGCGGAAACGGAAGTTTATAGACATGCACATTGGTTTCATGTTTGGAGATGATGAAAACATCCTTTGCAATAGGATCAACCATTAATGCCTCCGCATCTTTTTTGCCATCAGGATATTTGAACCGTAGGGCATCAACATGGTTAATAGTGAGGTCGATAGGAAACGAGGCTTCTGAAATATCTGGCTCCTCAATTCTGTAGATAGTTTTGTCGCTATGCATCGCTAAATTATCGCCAGTTTCAGCAATATAAATATAGGAGACACCATTGATAGGGCCAGCACTAATGGCAATATCTTCCCAATCTCTGTTTGAAATTCCTTTTAGCTTTACCTTCCCATAATTTTCGCCGTGCAAACCAATAAGGTATAGATTGGACTTGTCCCCACTGTCGTTATGTGTCCATAATACATTGGCATTGCTTTGACTTGCAGCGATTCCAGACACCTCGTCTAATTTTTCATTTTCCAAAACCCCTTGACGAATGCCTTTAGAAAACAAGGTGTCTTGTGATGATGTGCTTTCTGTTTCTTGTTTTATTACCACAGGCACCGCATGTTTTTTATGAAGAATAAAAAAGGCAGAAATAACTAGCAGGAGTGCTATTAGACCAATGGAGAAGATAATCTTTTTTGACATGGAGAAAATTAAAAGACAAAGATAAATTTTATTATCATAGCTAACGATTAATTGAAGGTTTCGTTTAAATTGCGTTTAGTACTTTACAAAAATTAACAATGGACAGCAATGCAATTATTTTAACAGGGGATTTATTGAACTCTGATTTTGCTAAGACAGCACACGGATTAGTAAGAGGAACGGAGCGATATAATATCCTAGGCATTATAGATGCGA
>CAYRIF010000163.1:0-8498 GCA_964424205.1 uncultured Roseivirgaceae bacterium
CCTGCCATTGGTTGTAATAAGCATGTCTTCCTTAAAATCATGAAGTAACCTAATCAAGGTCTCTGTTGCTGTACCAACGAAATTTGCGAGGTCTTCTCTGGTAAGGTTGAGTATAATTGGATCACCTTCATTGCCATCTACACTATAAGTTTCTTTCAATAATAGAAGTACAATGGCAAGGCGTTCCCTCACTGGTTTTTGTGCCATATTAGTGATGATATCTGTCATTATTCCCAATTGGTGACAAACTTCCTTAAAAAGTCGTTTGTTTAGTGTCGGGGTTCTAAAAAGGATTTCCATAAACATAGATTTGGGGATAAAGCAAATCTGTGCATCCTCAATTGTTTCCCCTGCCACGTGATATTTTTCGTCACTAATCATTGATTTGTAACCCAGTAAATTACCTTCTCTAGCGAGGTAAATTATTTGCTCTTTCCCATCATCTCCAACTTTATAAACTTTCACCTTTCCGTGGTTAATACAGTAAACCCCTAGTGGATAGGTATGTTGGTGAAATAATACTTGCCCTTTTTTGTAAAACGAACAAGATTTTGCTTCATAAATATTATTGATTTCATCATCATTTAACTCATCGAACATTGAGTTTTTCAAATGTTTGCAATCTTTACAGCTAAAATTTGATAGGAGTTTCTTTTTCATAATTTTACTAACTGTAATGATAATAAAATTCTTGAGAAAATATGAAATTTTTCGGGAGTCAGCTTATTTTTTCAAAAGTGTTGTTAAAAAAAGCCATCAGTATTTCGGTTTGCTCATGTCCAATTTTTTGTCCAACCTGTGCGGCAATAAATATTAAAACAAACAGGAACACCGCCCCGCCACTGTACCAGAAAGCATTGGTTGGGATATCCAATGACCAGTTAGATAAACCAATCATAAGGCTAAATAATGCCAGTACGCCCACCAGAATATACATAAAAATAAACATCGTCCAGACCGTTGACTTGGGACCAACATGACCTCTAACGAGTATTGTTCCCTCATAATCATCTACTGAAAGGTGTAGTTCGGGTGACCAGAAGTGCTGGTCCTTTTGGCGTATCTTAAAAATCATATGGTGTTGTACAATTGTGCCAAGCACAGTTTTATTATCTTCATCAAACGTCTTTTTGAACGTAGCTATTGTTTCTTCAACAGATTTAGGGGATTCACGCCGAATCCTTGGTCGAACACGAAATGTGGCCATGTATTTAATCTTTTGTATGTCGGAAGGTAATTAATTTTGTTACAAGTACAAAAAATGAATATAATAACCTATCCTATAACTAGTTTTGTTCAATGGTTCTTGATTTGAAAAATAAATGACTTAGCAAAAGATAGGGTTATTGCAATTGTCGCTACAATTAATAATGGAACGTAATACGGATCTGGCAATGCAAATGGTGTCAATATAGCTCCCATAACCACTACGGCTATTGTTTTTCTCAAATACGAAACCGATTCATCCAACACATCTTGCCATACTAAGTAACAAATGAGCACATAAATATAACGCAACATCCCCACGTATAAAATCCACCCCCCTACATAGTCTAACGAATATATTACTAAAGAAAACAGTAGGACGAAAAATGCATCTGATTCCCCATCTAACGTGGCACCAAAATTACTTGCTGTTTTAAACTTTCGTGCCAAAAAACCATCCAGCCCATCCAACAACAGCGCAAATACCGCTACAGAAGCAATGGTAATATTATTATAGCTACTATAAAAAATACCGATTGCTAATAAGACACTTAATCTAAAAATAGTGACCCAGTTTGCATAACCTCCAAAAGGTTTTATACGAATAAAAATGACTTTGTTTTTCAATATAAAATACAAAAAAGAAGCGCCAGAAAATATGACAATAGGAAAAATATACTCAAAAAACAAACACAAGAAAAACCCTATGCTTACAAGAATTGCGTGAATAATATCCCAATTGTCAAAAATATGATTTTTCTTTTCTCTCATTAGTTAAAGTCTAACCCTTCAGGAAAGTAAGTGGGTAAATTTGTTGAATCCGCACCGTAATTTCTAACTAACTCTCTCAAAAACATAGAATAAAAACCTTCATGTCTCATTTCTTGTAAAGCGTTTGGCATTAAGCCCTCAGAAAATCCATAATTAGAAAAACCCCGTACAAAATTCCTATTCTTAGCAATAATATGAATGGGGGTTTTAAAATCCATTGTCTCAAATGCTGGCGGTTGATGATCTCCTATAATAATAAACAAATCGGTATCTTTTCCTTTTTTTATGATAAAATCTATAACATTGTCCAACTGATACTTAATAGCCTTTCTGTAATTTTCAATCTTGGGAACCTCAAAAAACCTAGCATGTTTGTCCTTTCCCCGTTCACTATTCCATTCTTTCCAATTATCCTTTATTTCATAAGGTGCAGCAAAAGGGGTATGCGAGTTTTTACTTAAAGAAAAAAGAACAAAAGGTTCATTGCCTTTTTTAGCAATAATCTCATGTGCTTTGTTCAAAGAATACTGATCAGGTGGGGAAGGACCAAACCCATACTTGATACCCTTGTATTTTACATCATACAGTCGAATCCACTCGTCCACTGCATAAAATGACGTGTACAAATCCCAAGGAATTCCAAAATTCTCTGGTACAACAATCGGATTTAGCCTATAATTAGCATACCCTTGTTGCTTTAAATTTCTGAACAAATGACTGTACTTTTGAAATTTTTTGTTGGCTACAAGCGTATTGTAGAGACCACGATTATCAACTTTATACCCTAGCATTACCGTGGTATAGCTTAACCAAGAACCACCACCAGTAATGGGCGCCTTACTTAATATTGAACTAGATTTCCATCCATCAACGGCTAACTGTGTTTCATACCCTTTCAACCACGTTTTATAGCTAGACGATAGTTGTGGATTATTCAAATTGATACTGCCATAAGATTCTATAAACAGGAAGTAAATATTTGGCCTTTCTTCTAGTGCAATACTCAAAGATTTATTTATCTCAGGTATTTTATTAAACTCAATTTTTTCAACATCAGCTTTTAGCTTGATAGACGCCCGTATGTTTTGGAAAATATTTACGGTAAGCAACTGCGCAGTAATCACAGGCATTTGTTTTCCGCGAAATCTGGCTAGACTAATAAAGCATAACAGCAATATACTAAAGCCAATCAACTTGGATACTTTCCCAAAAACAAGCGTGTCTATTTTTTTAAAAGTAGCATTAACAAGCCATAATAGAAATAGAAAAACCGCTACACCTAATAAAACAAAGCATGCTATTCTAAACGAAAAAGAGGTGCTCAAAATTCTGAACCCATTTTCCAACATTGGAAAATCGTTATAAAATATTGCCGGTGTCTGGTAGATAGACTGAAAAAATGCACTATAAATCTGGTAAATCAATAGCAATACAAAAAGAATTATTCCAAAGTACTTAACGCCTCTTTTCAAAGCGATACTACTTACAAAATAATGCAAAACAAATAGTAAAACCAGGTCGGTACTAACCCTGAAAATATCGAAGTTATATCGAATAAAAATGAATTTAAGTTTATCAAAAAGTAGTTCAGAAAAAAATCCCTTGTACGGAAAAAAATCACTCTTCCCCAAGGAGAACAAATACCAAGGCAAAAATAACAGCGCATTTAAAAGGAAAAACATAAGCCAAAATATGACTTCCTCTTTTGTTATATATATTTTACTTTTAGCGTTCATTCCTTCAAAAATCCATTCGGCAAATATACCGGAAGGTTTAATGAATCCTTTCCATAATGACGGACAAATTCCCTCATCATTAAAGAATACAATCCTTCGTGCTTAAAAATATTATTCCCTTCTCTTACCTTCATGCCAGAAGTAAACCCCTCGGCAACAAAACTTGCCACGAAACTCGAGTCCTTAGAAATAATGTGTACTAGCGTCTCAAAGCCATCCAGCTTCCCAGTCAATAAGGGTGGTTGATGGTCACCAATAAGAATAAATAAATCATCATCCCCCGCTTTTATAATAAAATCGGTCAAGTAGTCAAATTGGTATTTGATTGCTTTTGCATAGTTTTCAATAGTAGGTTTTTGAAAAAATTTAGATTCAGCAGTTACATTTCTACCATCATTTGTTTTTCCTAGCTCCCGCCAATCACGCACCAATTCGGTAGGAGAATCAAAGGGATTATGTGTGTTTAAATTAATAAAAAACAAGGCAAAAGGTGCTGGTTTTGAGCGCATGTATTCATTGGCAAAATTCAATGAATACTGATCATCAGGCGCTGGTCCCCAGCCATATACTTTCCCGTGGTAATTTATGTCTTTTCTATGAATCCATGCATCAAACCCATACATTCGGCTATAATCATCATACGGAATATCGCCGCGATGATCCGGTAAAACAGATAAGCGATATGTTGTATAATCAGCGGCTTGTAAATTCTGAAAAAAACCTGAAAATTTTATACCCTTGTTATCAACTAAATAGCGATAGGTTGCTTGTTCATCAATCTTTGTGCCCAGCATAAAACTAGTATATGCCAACCATGACCTACCTCCAGTAACCGGCGAAATACTAAATGCCGATGCGGTATGCCAACCTTTCTTAGACAAACGCGCTTCCTTTAAAGCCATCTGCTCCAAATAATCACCACTTAATTGCTCATTGTCATATACAATTTTTCCATAAGATTCTATAAATAGCAAAAAGACATTAGGCTTCTTTTTCAAAGTATGCGTACTATAATCGTAAACTCTTCTGAATTCTTCAAAATCAAAATTTTGGATATCATTTTGTACTATTAGAGATCTTTTAACATTATCAAAAATCAAATAGCTAATCAAAGGGAAGCTAAGCCGTTGGTCAGTAAGTCGTGTCGCAAAATTGATGGTAGACAAAGTACATATCAATAAAATAATTATTACAACAGTTTTAGAAATCTTCCCAAACACCACCTTTCTCATCACTGCTACAAAATGCTTAAACAAAAGAAATAGTAAAAAAATAAATACCAATAAACCGATGATAGTAAATGTCAATTTAAAAAGACCAAGCGCTTCCATAATAATTGGAAATCCATCAGAAATTAAAAAATAGTCGCTATAAAAAAGTGGATCAATGTGATACAATAAAACTAGCGCTCCATCATAAAACTGATAAAGCAGTAACCCTAAATAAAAGACAAAAAAGAGTACTCCCCAGAGGTTAGAAGTTAGCTTTTTTCGAAGTAAATAAATAGCAAAAACCAATAACAAAAAGTCAGAACTAAGTCGAAAAACATCGTTATTTGATCTTCTAAAAAATAGCTCCCATTTATCAGAAAATGTTTCTGCGATTGAAAAATCAGGAAAAAACAATGCGTTAGTATCCATTAAATACTTTGGCAGAAACAGGAGGAGGTTAAACAGTATAAAATAGCTCCAAAATTTACCTTGACTATTCGACATCTTCTAAAACAGTCCAGTAATATTGCCTTCATTGTCAATGTCAATTTTCTCTGCTGCGGGTGTAGCCGGCAAACCAGGCATTCGCATAATATCTCCAGTAATGGGTATCAAAAATCCTGCTCCTGCCGCAATCTCAATCTCACGAACAGTCACCAAAAAATCCTTCGGTCTTCCTAATAGCTTAGGGTTATCAGAAAGTGACTTTTGTGTTTTTGCAATACAAACAGGAAGATTTTCTAGGCCAAGGTTTGCTATCCTACGTAAATCTCTCCTTGCCTGGGGCGTATAATCAACCGCTTTGGCGCCGTATATTTTTGATGCTACTGCATTTATTTTCTCCTTTACCAGTGCATCCCAATCATAAACTGGCGTAAACTTATGCTCGCAGGAATCTGCCGCCTTGGCTACTGCCTGTGCCAAATCTTCGGCTCCATCCCCTCCATTTCCCCAAACATCAGCTTCTACCGCAATAGCCCCAAGCGCAGCACATTTTTCTTTAACAATGGCTATCTCCTCATCCGTATCTGCCACAAATTTATTAATAGCGACAATATAAGGAACATTAAAAGTCTTTATATTTTCAAGGTGTTTTTCCAAGTTTACCAGACCTGCTTTAAGTGCCGCTACACTTGATCCATTAAAACCGTTATTCTCTCCGCCATGATGTTTAAGCGCTCGGATAGTAGCTACCAAAACAATAGCACTCGGACTCAGTCCAGCACTTACACACTTGATATCTAAGAATTTTTCTGCTCCTAAATCTGCTCCAAAACCTGCCTCTGTCACCACATAATCTGCTAGAGAAAGTCCCATTCTTGTAGCAATAACCGAATTGGTTCCTTGGGCAATATTGGCAAACGGACCACCATGTAGAATCACAGGATTTTTTTCAATCGTTTGCACCAGATTAGGCTTAATCGCATCCTTCAACAATGCCGTCATGGCACCATGTGCATTCAAATCGCGTGCATAAATAGGTTTTTTGTCAAAAGTAAAACCAACGAAAATATTCCCTAATCTTCTTTTTAGATCTATCAAATCATCACTCAAGCAAAAAATTGCCATGATTTCAGACGCAGCGGTAATATCAAAACCCGTCTCTCGAGGCACACCAGAGGTTGTACCTCCCAAACCAATCACCACATCACGGAGTGCTCGGTCATTCATATCCATCACCCGCTTCCAAGTTACTGTTCGTGCATCAATATGTAGCGACCGTGTTTTACTTTGTAAATTGTTGTCTATCAAAGCAGCCAATAAATTATGCGCTTTTTCGATGGCAGAAAAATCTCCAGTAAAATGAAGGTTGATATCTTCCATCGGCAATACCTGGGAAAATCCACCACCAGTAGCACCACCTTTTATCCCAAAAACAGGTCCTAGAGATGGCTCACGTAAAACGGCAATCGTTTGTTTCCCAATCCTATTCATACCTTGGGTTAGACCAATAGAAACAGTGGTTTTCCCCTCTCCTGCTGGTGTTGGAGAAACCGCAGTGACCAATATTAATTTGCTTTTCTCTAGCTTCTTCTTATCTATAAATTTTAAAGGGAGCTTGGCTTTATACTTTCCATAAAACTCTAGATCATCCTCAGCGATATTTAGTTGTGCTGCAATTTCTTTGATAGGAGCTAGCGTGATTGATTGGGCAATTTCTATGTCTGTTTTCATTGAATGTTGTTTGTAATTGGCAACTATTAATAGCCTTGTTTATGGTAGTCTTCAATTCCTTTTATTCGCTTAGCCAGATGAGGATGAGTTAAAAAAATTTCACTAAACCAAACCCAAAACCCCTGCTCATTCTTTGAATCTGTAATAAACTGATCAATACTTATTTTTGAATATATTTCTTTTCCAATGGCAAGAATTAGGATCCCCTCAACCGCCCCACGATTTGAAAAATGATATCCTATTCTATCACAGGTATATTCACAACCTCTTGAATAAGCCTGTTTGAGGAAAGGAACCAAATTAGAGGGAAACAACCATAAGTCTTTTGTTAAATGCTTTCTTTTAATATGGCCTAGTTCATGACCAATCACAAATATTAAAATTGCAAAATCACCTTTTAAAGAAGTTTCTATAACCTCAGAATAAAGCATTAAATAATTTGCTCTTGCAAACCTCATAACGAAAGCATTAAAGCGTCCACCTGTAATAAATATCTCTGGCATTTTCTTGAGTTTAAGTTACGCCGATTGAAATTCTACAATCTTAAATATTTCTTGATATTGCGTCTCGGTTATTTTAATAGAATTCCCTTTTATAATTCCTACAAAATAGCCTTTTATAAGTGTTTTAATAAGAAAATACATTAATACAAGTGGTATGATGAATAGTCCAGTTAAAGCCAATGAAATATCTACCATTAAATATGAGACAATCAACCCCACAAGTACTACGTAAAACAGAATAGAAAATACGAGTTTAAGGCTGTAATACTTAGTTTCTTTTGGGTGAGGTCTAACCTCAAATACAGATTTATCCTTCGAAAAGTTTAGCGCTTTTTTTTTCAAGCGATTGTGATTATTAGCTTTATCTCTCACAAACACTTTTTGCTTGTACCAATCTTCGATATCACTATCAGAAAAATAGTATTGAGATAAATATTTCAGAAATTCTATCTTTTCATCTTCGACAAGTTCTAAAATATTATCTACACCATGTTGTTCAACACGGTAGACACATTCCGCACTTCCATTAATTTTAGAACAAGCTACACCGCCCACATTTTCTACTAATTGCACAGCTTTATATAAATCATAAAGACATTGAAAATCACCTAATTTATCATTAAAAATAATCCACTTTTTATAATCTCTCTGTACTAATTTATTGGACTCCATATACTTGATTAGTTTCACTACGTTGTTCCCTAATTTTTCTTTTTTGAAAAAAATAAAAAATACACTAAAATGACAGTTTGTTTTAAATTTGTAATAACAATTTAAAACAATACAAAAATGAAACAAGCATATCATTCTAATGCAGTAACAAATATACACCTGCGTTGCGAAATTAGCAAGAGTAATTTATCAACCAAAGCATTGTCATTAAAGTATGATGTTTC
>CAYRIF010000164.1:0-6736 GCA_964424205.1 uncultured Roseivirgaceae bacterium
TGATGAATCAATATTTATTTAACAAAAAGTTGCATTTGTGACTTGAATTCAGCTAAAAATAATACAAATAGCAAAAAATCTTTGCTTAATTGATTAATTTCATACTAATGTGTATAATATAGTAAATGGGGGGGGATATTTTTGCGCACAGAAGATTTGTATTAAAATAATCCAAAAATAATTTGGAATTTATAATAATCTTTTTACCTTTGGTAGTGAGATAGGTGAATTGATTGACTTGACTAGTGGTGTTTGCTGCAGCACTAAAACGTATTAAATCACTATTAATCAACAACTCAGCTACCTTCAAAAAAAAAGAAGATACTAGCAGTATCTATTATTGTATTAGCATTTTTGGGCCTATTTTCTTGTGAAAAAGGAGATATCCCAGAAGTAAGAAATAGTCCGAGTGATGAATTAAGGATTGACTTACAATCATTTTCTAAGGCAGTTGCAAAGTCTGTCCAAGATGAAAACGTGAGAAAATTTATTTATGAGGAAGTTGGCAAAATGTTTGATAGTGATTATGATTTGCCTTATGCCATAGTCAAGGATAAAAAAGTAGTCTTAGAAAATGGGAACGTAATGTCATTTGAAAACGTATTACTAGAGCATATTGATACTAGAAATTTTGATCAATTATTGTTAAAAATTCCAAATCTATCTATATCATTTACTCGAAATTTTGAAAAATGGAATTATTTGATTGACATACCTCTTGTTGCTCCTTTTAAGAAGGACATTGTTAATGATGATATGAACAATGTCTTTGGGTATAATTATAAAGGGAGTAAAGTAAAGCTTGAAAATGACTACGATAGTAAAGTTTTTTTGTTGGCTATTAAGGATAATGAGAGAGTAGATAAGGAAGGGAGAATAAGAGTAAATAGTCAGGGATTGGTGATCCCTAGTAATCACCGTCAAATATCTGCTGTTATGGCATATGATAAAGCAAAGGTTATTTCTTTTAATCAGGCAAAGGCAACGCAGCTTATAGAAATTCGTGACAATGATTTTTTTGTACCATCAGGTGATGATGGGGATTGGCCGCCATATACGCCACCATCACCGCCGGACAATCCACCGCCCCCGTCTGCTGCTGCTGGTAGTAACCCACCGGATGCCCCAAAAATGAATTCGGTTGAGCCAAGGAATTCAAACTCATTACATATTGATTGGACAGGTGTTCCAAATGTCAAATATTATGCGCTATATAGGGAAGAAAATTTTTCTGGAACCTCTAAGATACTTGCTTTACTTGAGACGCATCCAAATTTTGATGTAACATCTTATTCTGATAAAAACCTTAACTTAGGAGACAGGTATTCATATAGTGTAAGAGCTTTTGAAGATGAATTTAATTATTCTCAGGCAAGTGATGTCTTATATGGAACTGGAAGTTGGAGAAAAGATAGAGGAAAAGAAGTAATTGAAAGAATATATGTTAGTAAAAAAGCATGGAAAAATAATGTAGGAATTTTTGACGGTAAAATTGAAATACAGTTTCAGCTAATATTGTATGATACTAAAAATAATAGAATCGAAATGTCAGAAGAAGCACTTGGTAAGGTTAAAAGGAAGAATCAAAAAGGAGAATGGTATAATTATCAGGAAAAATTATTTGACTGGGATATTGATAGGTTTGCACTAAATTACTCTATATTTTTTTGGGAAGATGATACCGATGCCTCAAATGATGAAATAACTCTAAGTGTCACTTCTGAGTTAACAAGTAAATTGGATGAAACTAATTCTCAAAAAACAACATCAAATGTTTCATTTAAGATAGCTAAACATGATGATAAATTTGGGAGGGTAGATGTAAATCACTATGACGCAAATCATCTAGAATACAAGCTGAAGCCTGAAAAGGGCGGAGACGTAACAATAATGATTACACAATATTAGATAAGATGAAATCAAAATTAAGTTTAACAGTTGGGTTTATAATATTTTTTACCTCTTCTTGTCAAAAAGAAGAGGTGAAAGTACTGAAGCCTGTTTCTATTCAGGTGGAGCATATTTCTCCGGTTTCTGCAATATTAGAAGCTTCGGTTGAGGTTGAACACGATGATATAGCAGGAAGTTTTGGTGTTTGTTGGAGCTTAAATGAATTTCCTGATATAAAAAGTGATACAAAAAGTAGCTATATAGTTTCAAGCAAAGTAGAAAAAAAGTCAGGATATGTAGAGCGCTACACGGCGGCACTGTCTAGTTTACTTCCAAATACGACCTATTATTGTCGAGCATATGCTGAGCGTCCTGGAGGACATGTTTTTTATGGCAAGGTGCTGTCCTTTACAACAAAAAATGGGGATGTTCTCAAGGATATTCGTGATAACCAAGATTATCCTTACACGCAGATTGGTACTTATACATGGATGCTGAAAAATTTAAATTATGCTTCTAAGGTTGGGAAGTCAGTATTTTATAAGAATGATAGCGCTAGATATGCCAGTAGTTACGGGAGACTTTATAATTTTGCAAGTGCCTGTAAGTCATGTCCCAATGGGTGGCATTTACCTTCAGACGTTGAGTGGCAGGATTTAGAAAAAGCAGCAGCAGTAAAGCAGGGTGAATTAGCGATAGTAGGGAAAAGAGGGAATAGGGCGGGATGGATTTTAAAGGAGGCTGGGTTTGAACGATGGCTCAGTGATACCGATAAAATAGCATTAGTTACAAATAGTACAGGCTTTAGTGCTAGAGCATCTGGCCAATTTGATGTAAAGAAAAACAAATTCTCTTATTTAGGCACTAATGCAGTGTTTTACAGCGCTACAGTTGTAGGGAACAACGTTTATGCTAGAAATTTATCTTTAGGGCATGAATGGATAGGCAGAGGACTTGTTGATAGCACTACTTACATTTCAGTTCGATGTGTAAGAGACTATTAGCACAATTAAAAGTGTGCCATGCAAGGTATAAAAAACCGAATAATCATAATGCTAATTTCTTGTGCTTGGATATCCAATACCCAAGCACAGGAAATGCATTTGGAATTATCAATTGGCAATGTGATTGATAATATTGTTGGAATTGGTAAGTTAGACAAGGTGAATTACCGTTTTGATGGTAATGATGGCGTATATTTTAGTGGCGCAGTTAATTTTTCCTACACCCATGATTATGTAGTCTTCTGATAAATAGGGGCTATAGCGTTGATATATAGTACCGAAAACATCACTTTTACGATTGATAATGGCATGACTTAGTGTGCTAGTGGTCGGTATTTTATCAATACCTAGGGTCTGCTGAAAAATGTTAACTATCTGTATATTAATAGTGGTTTTATGGTTTGACATGCAAGGGTTCTAACCTCATAGTGTAAAATCCTTGCCCCTTAAAAATCTGTCACAGATTTTTAACACTAGCCCCAAGCACATCATCCCTGTCTGCCGTCAGGCAGGTACTTCCTAGCCTTCAGTTTGAAGTATAACTCATCTTCACTTTGGCTACTCGTAGCTAACGCACCTGGAACTTTTTCAGCAGACCCAACTTAAACCATCATTCCAAAATGGTATTTTCATTTTTTGTTTTTCTTCAAGAACCATACGATTTATCATACCATCATAATTTTAAAATGATACTCCTCCTCTCTTGAGATAAAACCAATCTAAAACTACTCTTTCCGAGCAATCACAAAATATCGAGTTGAAGGACAAGTATCATCACCGGTAGCAATCTCTTTTAGCGAAATAGCATCAAACAGTTTCACTGCTCCTTTGAAGTGCGTTTCAAAATAACTCCTTACGCGGTGTAACGGCACCAAAAATCTTTTGTGCTTACCTGCATAATTAACCGACAGCAACGCTCGGCTATAGTCAATATTTATGATTTCACTTTCTTGAAACATCTTCCCTTCCTTTTCTATCAGTCTTGGTGTTCTTAGTGATACTATTTTTTTATCGGGCGAAAACATCACATTTGGATACCACCTGATGTGGTCTGGTGTGATGAAATCTCCTACAAAATAGCCACCACCTGTGATGATTCCTGCGGTTTTTTTAATGGCTTCTTCTAACCGCTCGCTATCTAAATATTGATACACATTTAATCCACTAAACGCAATGTCCCATCTTTTAACCGAGGGATCAAGGGTAAGAATGTCTCCCACATCAGCATTGATTCTCTTTTTTGCTTCTTCCACCATCGCAGCAGAAAAATCGATGCCATAGACATGCGATTTAGCCACTCCAAATTTTGTCATCATTTGCGCTTCTACCAACGCCGTGCCACAGCCCAATGAGATGATTTGTTTTTCTCGTACATCTTGTACAAATTTATTTACAAAAAAGGTCAAATACCCCTCAATAAAATTATCAAAACATGGCTGACAGATTAGGGCATCATACAGTGCTGCATATTTATGAAACAAATCTTCTTGGTCTTCTTTTTCCTCTAAAAACTGAGCGGTTACTTTCATTTCTCTATTCAGAATATTCCATTGGCTAGAGTCAATGGAATGATGGTTAGCATCCGTAATTGTATCAATATATTGGTGCAACTCCTGCAAAGCATCTGCACTACTTATTCTGCTTTTAATCACCTCAATTTTTTCTTGCGGCTGCCCACTTGTCGTCATTCTTTTTGCTAGCTCTACTAAGTGTCGCAATTGTGTGGGAAAATCACCCTTCGGACCAGCTATTGTTTCTACTATTTGATCAGAAGGCAAATCAAAAAATACGCCACCGTTTATTATTTGTATTGTATTTGAGTCCAGTTCGTATAATCTTGCATCTCCAGTCACATTGGTTTTTTCCTCCTCTAAGCCATAAATATGCAATGTTAAGATATTTTCTTTTGTCGGATTACCCATTTGATGAATCAAGTTATGTCCTACCCCTACAATCTGGCCTGTTTCAAAATCAGTCCGAGTCAGTGTATATATTTTATCATCTTCTACCCTGAATGTGGCATGTTCATTCGGCCCAAAAACTTTCACCGCGCCCCAAGTGGTATAGCCGTGATCATGAATGGTTGAGAAATCCCTGGGCAACCAAGACATCACCATAATTTCAAAATTTGGGGCTTTGTACACTAGCTTTCTTCCATAGCTATCTGCTGTGGGGTGATCAAAATCTGCCCAAGGCATCAAATCTTCTGCTTGTACCTCTGATTCTTTGATAGCTTTAATAACATCTGATGGTTTTAGGCTTTTTAATTCACTTAGTCTATCTTTTATGAAGGCTAAAGGTTTGGGTAACTTATTCATGTGGGGGTTGTTTTTGTCGTTTAGCGATTAGCCAATAAAGGTAACTTTTGTGGTGGGATAGTTTGGTAACATTTATTACTTAAAGATTACTATTCCGAATGAAGGTTACTTTTGATTGAATAGGTAAAAGTCTGAAGACTTGAACGGAAGATTGATCCAAGTGACCGCTACGCTCAACACTTGAACCAATAATATTTTTTTTGTAATCTCTTGTTCAAGTCTTTAGCGGAAGCGATGACTTGGACTTTTATAATAGTAAAGTCTTCAGACTTTTTTTAAATTAGAAAAGAACAAAGGAATATATATTTTTGTTTATGTAATAATGACAAACCATGTTCACTTGGTTGCCAGACATTCAGAAAGCAAAAAATTACAAGGATTTAGTAGCCATATTATTAAAAGTGATTTTGATTGAATAGGTAAAAGTCTGAAGACTTGAACGGAAGATTGATCCAAGTGACCGCTACGCTCAACACTTGAACCAATAATATTTTTTTTGTAATCTCTTGTTCAAGTCTTTAGCGGAAGCGATGACTTGGACTTTTATAATAGTAAAGTCTTCAGACTTTTTTTAAATTAGCAAAGAGAAAACCAGTTGTACCAGTTTAATTTTAAAATGGTATTATAAAAACATGAGTCGTAAATACAAAATAAGAGACCAAGAACAGTTATACTTTTTAAGTTTTGCAACCGTTCACTGGATTGATGTATTTACAAGACCATTGTACAAGGATATTTTGATAGAAAGCTTAGAATTCTGTCAAAAAAATAAAGGATTAGATATTTTTGCTTATGTAATAATGACAAACCACGTTCACTTGATTGTAGGGCGTTCTGGCAAGCAAAAAATAGAAGAGATAATTAGAGATTTCAAAAAATTCACCGCCTACAAACTTTTAAAAACGATAGCGGAAAACAATCAGGAAAGCAGAAAAGAATGGATATTATGGATGATGGCTAGAGCAGGCAAGAAGAACCCTAATAATAAAAATTATCAGTTTTGGCAACAAAATAACCATCCGATAGCATTAACCTCAAATAAAATATTGGAACAAAAATTGGAATACATTCACAACAACCCAGTTGAGCAAGGAATAGTATCTGAGCCAGAAGATTATTTATACAGTAGCGCCAAAAACTACGCAGGTTTGGTGGACATAATGCTAACAGTGATTTTGATTGAATAGGTAAAAGTCTGAAGACTTGAACGGAAGATTGATCCAAGTGACCGCTACGCTCAACACTTGAACCAATAATATTTTTTTTGTAATCTCTTGTTCAAGTCTTTAGCGGAAGCGATGACTTGGACTTTTATAATAGTAAAGTCTTCAGACTTTTTTTAAATTAGAAAAGAACAAAGGAATATATATTTTTGTTTATGTAATAATGACAAACCATGTTCACTTGGTTGCCAGACATTCAGAAAGCAAAAAATTACAAGGATTTAGTAGCCATATTATTAAAAGTGATTTTGATTGAATAGGTAAAAGTCTGAAGACTTGAACGGAAGATTGATCCAAGTGA
>CAYRIF010000164.1:6836-8439 GCA_964424205.1 uncultured Roseivirgaceae bacterium
CTGAAGACTTGAACGGAAGATTGATCCAAGTGACCGCTACGCTCAACACTTGAACTGGTGCGAGACTAGTTTAAAAATGCTTCCACCCCTGTGCAGTCAGCGGAACAATCGCTCCTGACTTCATCACGAGGTTTGCTTTTTCTCCTGCCTTTGTCATATGTCCAATCAGCGTTATCTCAGGATTGTTTTTGATTTTATCATGGTCTGATTGCTTGATGGTGAAAAGCAATTCAAAATCCTCTCCTCCATTAATGGCACAGGTAATTGGATCCAAGCTCAACTCCATGGCTGCGTTTAAGGTCTCATTATTAATCGGCAACTCTTTGGTAAATACATCAAGTCCTAGCCCACTTGACTTTGAAATATGCAATAACTCAGAGGCGAGTCCATCGGAAATATCAATCATTGCGGTAGGCACAATTTTTAAGTCTTTTAGCTCATGAATCACATCCATTCGGGCTTGTGGTTTCAGATGTCTTTGCATCAAATATTCATAGTCATTTAGTTCGGGTTGCATTTCTGGATTTGCCATAAAAACTTCTTTTTCTCGTTTTAGCATCTGCAATCCGAGGTATGCCGCACCTAAGTCACCCGTCACACATAAAATATCATTTTCTTGGGCTGTGCTTCTATACACAATTTCCTCTTTTGCTACTTCGCCGATGGCAGTAATTGAAATCACCAATCCTGCAGTAGAGGAAGTCGTATCTCCACCCACCAAATCCACTTTGTAAGCCTCGCAAGCATGGGCAATACCTACATATAATTCCTCAATTGCCTCTACTGAAAATCGATTACTCACCGCAATACTTACCGTAATTTGCTTTGGAATAGCATTCATCGCCGCAATGTCCGAAACATTCACTGCAACTGCTTTATATCCTAAATGTTTTAATGGAAAATAACTCAGGTCAAAATGAATCTGCTCCACCAACATGTCTGAGGAGACCACCATGTATTTATCGCCTGCATCAATCACAGCGGCATCATCGCCAATGCCCTTGACCGTACTTTCGTTTCTCAACGTTGCAGTATCTTTAATGATATTAATCAGCCCAAACTCCCCCACCTCCCCTAACTCTGTTCTTTTTTCCTTGTCTTCCATAGGTGCAAAGTTATGATATAAATTTTATAACGCTAGTTTGAAAAAGGAAGAAATGTATTTAATATTATTGTTTGTGTCCCACAAACCAAGGACAAGGCGGACCTGAGTAAATTAACAATCTAGTTTATTGATTTGGGTCAACAGTTTTCATACTATTTTTTTTGACTTTTGTAAAATGAAAAACAAACAAGTTATATTAACAGCAAAAGGAGATTACACAAAGTATCACGTGCAAACCACCGAAATAGAATCCCCAAAAAAAGGAGCGGTACAAATAAAAGTATTGGCATCAGGATTTGCGTGGGCAGACATCATGATGCGTTTCGGTATGTACCCAGCCATGCCGAAGTTTCCGTTTGTACAAGGATATGACATTGTGGGGGAGGTTATCGGCGTAGGAGAAGGAATCTCAGAAGACTATCAAGGTAAAAGAGTAGCTGCTTTTCTGCAAAGGGGAGGACAGTGCCAGTACATCAATCTCCCGCCAGAAAGATTAAT
>CAYRIF010000165.1:0-1307 GCA_964424205.1 uncultured Roseivirgaceae bacterium
AATTGCTATCGGTTCTGGTGGATTAGGGAATCAATTGGCGAATTAGAGTAATATCAAATTCTACTAAACATAGAATCGCTATGCTTAACCTACGACCAGAGATTGATTATTTAAGATGGGAATCTATCAAATCACCAAGGACAGCAACCAAAAAACAAGAGCAAGCCCTCCATATAATAAAATCACTTTTTTACGATGCTGTGTTGCCATCCACCACAGCGCAATCCATGGCTCGTATAGTCCAACCGCTAAAATGAGCAGCGAGATGCCTGCTGAATAAATTAGAATTTGATGAATGAGGTGTGTCAATATATCTTTTATTTTAAAGTGTCAAGTTAGGTATTTTTTGGCAATGAAGAACACCTGAAAGGAAACCTAACAACACTTAATAACATACTGCGGAAATTAACATTGCGCCAGAACAGAAACATGTAAAATATTTTGCTTCCAAAATACATTACAGAAAATTTTACGACTAAATTTGTGGCACACCCACTCAGTATAAAAATGATTAAAAGAATAGTTGCGGTCGTATTTTTTGGTTTGATTTTTAGCTTTACATCCCATGCGCAGAGTGCTTATGATGTTTGCGTAAAAACCTTTAAAAATACGAAATCCATCAATACCATGACCTATACGATGTTCAAAAATGAACGGATAGGTGGTGTAATGAAATCTCAGAAGTCATTTACAAAACTAAGCCTCAAACCCTATATGGTTTATTTGCGGCAGATTTCCCCGAAAGAAGGAGTGGAAGTTTTATACAAAAGCGGCAAAAATGGTGGGAAAGCATTGGTGAATCCCAATGGATTTCCGTGGGTGAACTTAAACATGAATCCGATGGGTTCAACCATGCGAAAAGGGCAGCACCACACCACCAAAGATGCAGGGTTCGATTTGGTGGTTTCCATCTTGGAATATTTGTTTAATAAATATGGAGAAGGTTCGAAATCTATGGTGACATTTGGTAACGAGGTGTTGAGCAACAAAAGAAAATGCTATAAAATAATATTTAGGAATGATAGTTTTAAGTACATCAAGTATAAAGTAAGGGCCAATGAAAACATCCTTGATATTGCTAAGCGGTATAAAATAAGTGAGTTCATGATTGTTGGAAAAAACAAAGATGTAGCTGGATACTATGATGTGAAAGCAGGAGACGAAATACTCATTCCTAATATTTACTCCCCACACATGGTGCTACTAATAGACAAAACAAAACTCATACCACTCAGTGTAAAAGTATATGATGACCTAGGACTTTTCGAGCATTTCAAATATTCGGACGTGGTGCTTAATCCAAAGTT
>CAYRIF010000165.1:1407-8404 GCA_964424205.1 uncultured Roseivirgaceae bacterium
ACCTAGGACTTTTCGAGCATTTCAAATATTCGGACGTGGTGCTTAATCCAAAGTTGACGGCAATGGATTTCGATAGAGATAATGCTAAATATGGGTTTTAGAAGGGTGGGAGTGATGTTTACATTTGTCCTCTATCCTATGTCAATTAGTCCTGCGTCATAATTATTAAACCATCAACCCAAGTCTATCCTTTGCTTCCTGAACAGAAAGCACCTCGCTAATTGTCAAGATTAGCCGTTTCTTATGCTCTCGGAGTTTACATTTTTTAGGATGCGTTTGTACGTATTGCAAAATCTTACCAAAAATTTCTGATTTGTAATACGCTTCATTATCTGAAGGCATCAAATAGCACTTCATGTTTTCGTTTTTCAAAACAAGCTTTTCAAAACCAAGTTTTTCCGCTAGCCAACGTAATTTTACTGTTTCAGTCAGGTCATTGACACTGTCAGGAAGCGGCCCAAATCTGTCTATCAATGATGTTATAAACGTGCTAAGTTCTTCTTCCTTTTTCAGCCTGTCTATTTTTGAATATAAGTTTAGGCGTTCCGAAATGTTGCCTACATAATTTTCAGGAATTAAAATTTCCAAATCTGTTTCTACCGTACAATCTTGTACCAAAATCTTTGTTTTTTCTGACAGTTCCTCTGCAAAAAGATCTTTGAATTCATTTTCTTTCAGGTCTTGAATCGCTTCATCAAGGATTTTATGATACGTATCAAAGCCAAGGTCATTGATGAAACCGCTTTGCTCGCCGCCCAACAAATTTCCTGCTCCCCTGATGTCCAAATCTCGCATGGCAACTTTAAATCCATCCCCTAATTCGTTGAATTCTTCCAGGGTACTCAATCTTTTTCTTGCCTCGTTGGTGAGCCCAATGGTGGGCGGAGAAAGCAAATAACAGAATGCTTTTTTGTTGGAACGCCCCACCCTGCCACGCATTTGGTGTAGGTCCGAAAGCCCAAACATATGCGCTTGATTAATCAGAATAGTATTGGCATTAGGGATATCAAGTCCTGATTCTATGATATTGGTAGAAATCAATACATCGAATTCCCCTTCAATAAATCGGAGCATTACTTTTTCAAGCTGTGGTCCCTGCATTTGCCCATGTGCCACGCCGATGCGTGCGTCAGGCACAAGTTTCAAAATGATATTTGCTACTTCTTCAATATCTTTCACGCGGTTATGTACAAAGAATACCTGTCCGCCACGCTGCAATTCAAAACTAATGGCATCCCTGATAACGGCTTCGTTAAAAGTATGTAGCACAGTCGATACAGGTTGACGATTGGGTGGTGGTGTAGCAATAATACTCAAATCCCTGGCGCCCATCAACGAGAAATGTAGTGTCCTCGGAATAGGTGTGGCGGTGAGCGTTAAAGTGTCAACGTTTAGTTTGAACTGCTTGAGTTTTTCTTTGACGCTGACCCCAAATTTTTGTTCTTCATCTATCACCAACAAACCCAAATCTTTGAATTTCACATCTTTGTTGACAATGCGATGTGTGCCGATTAGAATGTCAGTTTTTCCTTCTTCTACATTCTTCAGCGTTTCCCTAATCTGCTTCGCTGTTCTGAACCGATTAATATATTCCACATCTACAGGGAAGTTTACAAGCCTATCTTTGAAAGTATGATAATGCTGCATTGCTAAAATGGTAGTAGGCACTAAAATAGCAACTTGTTTGCCGTCTGTTACTGCTTTAAAAGCCGCTCGAATTGCCACCTCGGTTTTTCCAAAACCCACATCGCCACATACGAGTCTATCCATCGGGTGAGGCAACTGCATGTCAGCCTTTACATCGCTTGTTGCGGTCGCCTGGTCTGGCGTATCTTCGTAGATAAATGACGATTCCAACTCGGCTTGCAAAAACCCATCTTGGCTATAAGAAAACCCTATTGCTTTTTTTCTTTTAGCATATAACGAGATTAAATCGTTGGCAATGTCCTTGATTTTACGCTTGGCTTTTTTCTTTTTATTCTCCCATTCTTGCGAACCCAACTTGCTCATGGCAGGCGCAATCCCTTCCTTTCCACTGTATTTTGAGATTTTATGAATGGCATGGATACTTGCATACAGCAAATCATTGTCTCTAAAAATCAGACGGATAGCTTCTTGCTTATTGCCTTTCACATCTACCATCTCCAACCCAGCAAACCGACCGATGCCGTAATCTATGTGCACGATATAGTCGCCTGCCTGTAATTCTCGGAGTGCTTTTAGCGTGAGTGCCTTGGATTTAGAAAAATTAGATTTCGATTTATACCGATGGAACCTCCCGAAAAGTTGATGGTCGGTATAGCACGCTATTTTGCTATTTTTGTCTATGAAACCTTCCCTTAATCCTATGGGAAGAGGCGTAAATTCAACCGCTGGATTTATTTCATCAAAAATTGTACGCAGCCGCACCAATTGGTTTTGTGACTCCGCAACAATATAGTTAGCAATGCCTTTCAGTTGGTTTTCTTCCAGGCTTTCAACTAATATATCAAATTTTTGATTGAAAGAGGGTTGCGGCAAGCAGTCAAAGGTAAAAGTATCATTTGTTTTTAGATAGAACCTTTTGCCAAATTCTATATTTACAAATGCCTTCAGCCCTTCGGAAAATGAATCCGCTGTTTCAAAAAGTGCATCAGGAGATAAAACCACTTGCGCTTCACCGCTGTTTTTTAAAATCGTATCGAAGCTCTCTGTGGCTTTTTCAAAGGAAGTACCAACAACGTCCAATGTTTGCTCGTAGTCTTTGAACCAAACTTTGGTATTGCGAGGCAGGTAATCTAAGAAGGATTCTCGAACTTCTTGCAGCATTTTAGTTTGGACATTGGGAATGATATTTATCTCTTTTATTTCTTTGTCCGAAAGCTGACTGACAGGATCAAAGATTCTGATACTTTCAATTTCATCTCCAAATAACTCAAGTCTATAGGGCAAATCTTTGGCGTATGAATAAATATCAACAATGCCCCCTCTTACAGCAAATTGTCCTGGTTCATAAACAAAATCTACTTTTTCAAAATCATAAGTGAGTAGTAATTCTGCAAGAAACTCAGTAGCTAGGTTTTCTCCTTTCTTGGCTGAAAAAGTGTTTTTAATGAGCGAGCGTTTGTTAATTACCTTTTCTGTTAACGCTTCCGGATAGGTCACAATTAATTCACCTACTGATGCTTTGTGGTTAATTCGATTTAATATTTCCGCTCTTCTTAGAATGTTAGCATTTTCAATTTCTTCAAACTGATAGGGGCGTTTGTAAGAGGTAGGGAAGAAAAGCACTTCTTTGTCACCAATTAATGCTTGCAGGTCGCTATGAAAATAAGCAGCGCTCTCCTTGTCTTGGATGATGAAAAGGTGATTTTGGTGATTTATTTTGAAAATACTTGCTGCCAAAATAGTATCTAAACTGCCAATGAGACCTTTTAGGTGTACATTTTTATACTGATTAGGGTGTACACATCCTGCGATGGTTTGCACAATACTATCCTCTTTGTAAATCTTAATTAGATTGTTTGTTTTCAAAACTAAATGTTTATTCGACCAAATTTTGCTCGGAATGCACAAAAGTAACAAATTACTTTATTAACTTTATCATTCCATAAACCTCTAACAATTAATTTTTATGTGTTGAAATAAACAATCACTTTCTGTGAAAGTGCGTTTAAATTATAGTAATGGCAAAAGAAAATAAAAAGTTAAAGCAGAAAAGAAAACCTATCTCATTCACAGTCATTGATAGGGTATTTGAAAGGGTTCATATAAAAAAACTTTTGTTATTTGTGAGTTTGATAGGTGCAACGCTCATTCTGATAGTATCGCTTTTGGGTTATGCAGAAAATAAACCTTTCTTAATATTTCAAAATATATTTAATATCCCGAAAGTATTTGCATTGAGTACCATCTTACTATTAACTATAAATTTTTTTATTTCAAAAATAGTTTCAATGGTGGAGGCGGAGCGTTTTGTGAAACTTAAAAAGTATTCGCTGGTAGCATTGATGCTGATGTTTGCATTTGGCATAAGCCAAGCGATAGGGATCTTTCAGTTATTAGAGCAAAAAATCCATTTTGTAAGCTTTTATTCAAGGGTTTATATATTTACTATTTTTGGGATGCATTTTCTGGGAATGATTTTGGGAACAATCACCTTGGCACACTATTTTCTTTTGTCCATTAAATTAGTGAAAGACCCTGTGAAACGTCTTGTAGTAACTACAAATCCCTATCAAAAAGTGAAGACAGAAATGCTGAGTATTTTCTGGAATTACTTTACCTATAGCTGGGTGCTGCTATTTCTATATTTTTACTTTACCATAAGCTAAAAAAAGTATTCAAATATTTTTACGAAATTAGTTGTAATTTAACGGCTGTTATTTACCTTTGCAGTCCTTATTTCACTCAGTGAAAAACGGCTGACTCATTGAGTCACAAGCGAGAGTAGCTCAGCTGGTAGAGCACGACCTTGCCAAGGTCGGGGTCGCGAGTTCGAATCTCGTCTCTCGCTCTTTTTTATGGCTATGTCTAAGGGCGTAGCTAATGCCGGAGTGGTGGAATTGGTAGACACGCAAGACTTAAAATCTTGTGCTCTTTTGGGCGTGCGGGTTCAAGTCCCGCCTCTGGTACAAAAGCATTCATCTGTGAAGATGGATGCTTTTTTGGTTTTATCATAAACTAATTTTGGCTAACATTATAATATGTTTTTTGTTTACGTCATACAAAGTGGAAAGAATGGTAATCTTTACAAAGGACAAACTGAAAACTTGGAAAAGAGGCTTCAAGCACATAATAGTGGGAAGACAAAATCTACTCTCGCTCAGGGCTTCTGTAAGCAACTATAAAACATCTAAAATACTGCGGTAAAGGATGCCGCCACTTTTAAGTACTGTTCTACTGTTTCACAAGTAAGCACAACATCAACAAAGGAGTGATGGCATCCTTTTTATTAAATATTGTGGTTTGTGATCACACAAACCAAGGAGAATGATGCTTTAAAAACGACTTTTTTCTTGTAACTTAGCAGGGGAATAGGTTAAAGTATTCTGTAAAACCAAATGATGATAATTATGAAAGTAGCACATAAGTACCTCTTTTTACTATTAGTTAGTATTGGTATTAATTTTTCTTCCGTGGCACAACATCATCATCATGACAGGAAAATAACTTTCCCTGATGTGCCTGGTTATCGTGTATTAAAATGTGATTTCCATCAACATGCTATCTTTTCTGATGGAGAAGTTTATCCATCTATACGAGTTAAAGAAAGTATTAAAGATGGATTGGATGTGATGTCAATTACCGAGCATTTAGAATACCAACCGCACAAAGCTGATATTCCTCACCCGGACAGAAATAGAGCTTATGAAATAGCCCTGGAGACTAAAAAAAACAAGAAAGACACCACATTAATTATCGTAAATGGGTCAGAGGTTACTAGAAATATGCCTCCAGGACATAGCAATGCAATATTTATAGAAGATGCCAATTTGTTATTGAAAGACAATGCGATTGATGCCTTTAGAGAAGCTAAAAAGCAAGGTGCATTTGTTTTTTGGAATCATCCACACTGGATTGGACAGGCTTATGACGGCGTCGCTAAGTTGTCGGACTTACATAAGCAGTTGATTAAAGAAAAATTAATCAGTGGTATTGAAATAGTGAATGAGGGTACTTATTCTTCTGAAGCACTTCAAATTGCTTTGGACAATAATCTGACTTTTATTGGTTCATCAGATATTCATGGACTCATTGATTGGGATTATAAGGTGCCGCAAGGTGGTCACCGACCCATCACGTTGGTTTTTGCAAAAGAAAAATCAAAGGCATCTGTAAAATCAGCGATGTTTGCAGGAAAAACGGTCGTTTGGTTTAATAATACCCTGGTGGGCAAACAGGAATTAGTTACGCCATTGGTTGAAGCCTCGCTAGTGGTGAAAGAAGCAAAATATCAAGAGGCAGGATGGTCACAACACAAAAAACCGCTGACAGTTTTGAACGTCATCATAAAGAATAACTCAGATGCTGAATATATTTTGGAAAATACGAGTAATTTTCAGTTTCATAATAATGCGGATATCCTTATCCTAGCTGCCAATCATGAAACAACGTTACAAGTAAGAACCTTAGAAAGAAAGGATCATATTACACTTTCATTTAATGTTTTGAATACGGTGACAGCACCAAAAAAACATGCTAAAATTCAGCTGAAAATAATGGTCACAAAATAGAAACTTTTGGAAATTTGTCCAAGGCTGAAAGACCTGCGTTTTTATAATCCAACTCAGGCTAAAAGAAATCCTTCATTTTCTCAAAAAATCCTTTGGCGTTTTTGTCAGGTTTTGGCGCAAAATTTGGGGCGCTTCTGAATGCCTCCAATGTCTTTTTTTCTTCTTTGCTTAGGTGTTTTGGTGTCCATACATTGACATGGATAAGTTGATCCCCTTCGCCATAACCATTGATGTCCTTAATCCCTTTTCCCCGCAATCTGAGAATTTTTCCACTTTGCGTGCCTTCTGCAATTTTTATTTTTACTTTTCCGTCGATGGTTGGAACTTCTATCGAATTGCCCAATGCTGCATCAGCAAAATTAACATATAGTTCAAAAATCACATTGTTTCCATCTCTTTTAAGGTCTTTGTGTTCGATTTCCTCAATTAGAATGAGTAAATCTCCTGCCATGCCACCTTGCGGCGCCGAATTTCCTTTGCCAGTCATTGACAGTTGCATGCCATCCGCTACGCCAGCAGGAATTGGTACGGTTAGTACTTCTTCTTTATGTTCTAAGCCCGAGCTATTAACACCTGGAGGTCTATTGTCCACCATTTTTCCTGAACCACTACAGGTAGCACAAGTAGAAGCTGAAACCATTTGTCCAAGCATGGTATTTACTACCTTTTTTACTTGTCCTGCACCATTGCAGGTTTGACATGTTTTGAAAGTTACCCCATCGGCGGCAACAAGCCTGTTTACTTTGATTTTCTTTTCAACACCATTGGCTATTTCCTGAAGT
>CAYRIF010000166.1:0-8379 GCA_964424205.1 uncultured Roseivirgaceae bacterium
TATGGAATACTTCCTTACGCCAGCATTATCTGGATCAAGTCGGGTATAATCTCAGCCGTTTTATCAGCACCCCTGTATATCGTTGTAAAGGTAAGAAAATATTTCGAAAAGTCCAGACGATTTTTTGAGTGTTACTCCTAATTTAATTCTCCTTCACATAAAATAGTTTTCAATGAAAAATCATTTAGCTCCAGAGGAGCGGCATGTTTGTAGTATTGGCATTATATCATAGCGAGAGTGCCGTAGGTACGGCACATAGTATAAGAAAATATAAGAGACAGCTCCTCGTGAGCTCATAGTTTTATGCTTGGAAGTGTTACAAATATATTGATCCTAAAAACTCGCTCAGAGTCTCTCGCAGCGGACTCTGAGCTCTTCGAACACGCCAGAGTCATCGTAAACGTATTCGGGTAGGCTCTACGAAAGACTTTGATGGCGGAGTTAGACGATTTTTCCAATAGTGGCAATAGCAGTTTTCAACCGCTCTGCTTTTTCTCCTTTTATTTCGACAAAGGGAAAATGATGTGCCATCAACTCATTTTTGTAAAGATGGTAAAGATGTGCTCTATCAAGGGGGTTTTCTCTCAGCGGATCTGCTTCCCAAGGAATATCCGGAAAGCATAATAAATGTAAGTGATACTTTCTGTTTTGGATTTGTGAAATTATCCAAGGGTCGCACCTGCCATATTTATAGTCGCCCCATATTTTAATGGTGATTAAGTCTGTGTCGCAAATGATAATGTCCTCTGCTTTTGATGCGTTTTCAGCGGCTATTTGTCCCTTGGCGATGGCTAGTAAATCTGCTGTTTCATAGTTGCCGTTTCTTTTTTCTAAATATGCTCGTGCAAACTCTTTTACCCAAGCAGTTTTATAGTGGTCAGCTAGCTGCGCAGCAAGCGTTGATTTGCCAGTGGATTCAGGCCCAATGATGCTAATTTTTATAATATTTCCTGATTGTCTAATTGCTGTTTCCATTCTTTATAACCATAGATGGCAATGATTAGAAATATAATATACTGAAAACTACTAAATGTTAATCCTTTGTAAAAGTACAGTGGGATGGTGATGATGTTACCAATGATCCAATAGATCCAATTCTCTATTTTCTTTTTGGCCATCAACCACATGGCTACAAAAAAGATAGCGGTAGTAAATGTATCTACATAAGCTGTCCAGGTGTTGAATTTGTTAAAATATTGATATACAATAATCACAAAAACGACGGTGGCAACAAAAAGCATGGCTGATACCATTTTTTCTTTGGAAGTTGTTCTTGAAATTGGAATGTGGTGAGATGTCTCTACTTTTCGTGACCAGTTGTACCAGCCATACAAACTCATAACGAAGTAATAACCATTAATCATCATGTCGCCCAATAATCCCCAGACAAAAAGTAAGTAGAAGAAAATGCCAGTATTTACAAGACCCGTAGGAAAGACTAAAATATTTTCTTTTTTGGCGTACCAGACACTTACAATTCCAAAGATTACAGCAACAATTTCCAGCACTATATGATACGTATTGTAATCCTTGTACTGTGAAAATAAAAAATCGAATACTATATCCATATTGCAAGAAATCTGAATGCAAATATATTTATTTAGTATTGAAAAGTGAATTGTTGAGAAGTGACTACTTTAAGAGCCTACCTCTTTTACGGGATTTTTTATTAACAGCGAGTAATTCTTCTGGCGCTTTAGCAACAGAAAAAGAACCTATGTATTTCCAGCGAACAGTAGTATTATTTCCCTGTTGGGTCATGTTTAATACCAATTGCGAAGCGGTGGCTATTTGCTTGTCGTCTTTGATTAGTAGTTCATTTTGCTTGGCATTGTCGATCCAGTTGTACATAGCATTGCTCATGCTTTGCACATAAATCTGATTGAGTAATTCGTCATTAAGGTTTGTTGATGTAATGGTCATGCTATCAGACTTTGCATAGTAGATTTGGCTGATGGTCTGATTTGAGTGGTCAGCTATAAAAACCTTTGAGTTGAGAGAGTCCACAATGTTTTCATTTGATACTTGTTCCAGTGTTCTTTTCGAAAAAGTATTGATTGCTAGACTATCTTGAAGCAATATAGCATTGCCTACATGAAGCCTGCGGTAGGAGTTTATATAATCGAGCAGTTTTTGTTCCTGTGCCTGATTGTTGAAAACTAGGGTAACCTCTCCTCTTTTTAGTGCAGCACCAATTTGATCAGCCCAGGACTGTGCTTTTGAAGGCAAAAGCATCGCTAGTAATAAGAAGACGGTTAAAAAGTACTTCATGTTTAGTAAGTATTCAATATCTATGCCACAAATTACGGGTGAATGTGTTGCAATTAAAACTTGTTATAGTGCTGAAACTTTTGTGTGTCAGTTAATCGTGCTTATTCAACTTTGGGAGTATAAAAAAAGACACCCATTCTCATGGATGCCTTTTCATGATCAAAATTGAGAGATTTTGATGTTTTATTTTTGTCTAATGGTGTATCGTTTGGTGTATGAAAGCACTAAACCAATCGTTAAAACGAGTGTAATTAATGTTGTTGTCGCCATCATCACTTGTTTTTGGAGGGAAATTCCAGCGCCCATTAAAGAGGAGGCTGTAAACATGGAATAAGCGGTCAATGTTGCAAATAAAATAACTGCAAATATGGTGAGTAACCCATTGGCAGATTCAAATTTTGCTTGCCTTACCTCATTGCCTTTTCTTATAACCGTTTTTATACTTTGCGATTTGATATTAAGTGTTTCTAACTCTTCCTTTTCTTTTGCAAGCATGTTTCTTCGCTCACTGATTGCAGAAAGGGAATCTATTCTGTAAGTTAATTTTTCTAATTCTCGTTCTAATTGTTTAGTAGTTCTCATCGTTCTTAATATTTAGTTGTATTCGTGTTTTGTTTTGTGATTAAGTATTTGCAATGCTTGTGCCAAAACATAGAAAAGTGTGTAAATGGCAAGTAATTCATCATTTTTTGATTGGTGTTGGTATAATTTCATCCCACAGTGGGAATTTTATCTCTGAATGAACCTATAATGCCATTTTAATTTTAAAATGCCGTATTAAATTGGAAAGCAGTATGGAGAATAAAAAAATGGGCTATCATATTTCAGATAACCCATTGATTCCTTTTTTCAGAAATAGCTGATAACTTATACCGTCACTAAATCTGTGATGTCAATACTCTCTATATATTTTTCTAGAATTTCTTTATTGTCAAATGTATTCACAAATACGATTTTGTTATCGGACAGTTGAAACCATACCTCGGTGAAGTATCCATTGACGGTATAAAGGTTAATCCAGCAGCCGGCTTCTTTTCTAGTAGCCATATAGGTGCCATTATTTTTTAAGTGGAAGCACTTGCCCTTATCCGATAGTCTATTAAAAGTTATAAAATCCATTGCTTTCTTTTTTATTAAGTGTTAGAGGAATATTTGAGATACTTCATATGCAAAAACTGCAAGCCCAAGGATAAAAGTGATTCCTGCAAATCCGTACTCCTTGATGAGTGTGGTAAAATTGATATGATTGTTGTCTGTATTTTTCATCTGTTTGTAATCTTTGGAAATGATTATCCAAACGAAATGCCAATACTGTAAATCAGCGAAATTTGGCTTTAAATGTGGTTTTTAGATTATTAAGACATGTTATTAGTTTCAAAATGGGAATGAGGTTTCGTTTTGAAACCAGGAAAGGCCAAAGAAATAAGGGCGTTAGCTTATTTTTTTGCTATGGTATCTACAAAATAGAACATTTATCATCTTTCTAAAAATAGGCAACGGTCAAGCTTGCTGTTTTGGTTGCGTTGGACAGGTGTTGTATCCTAGAAACATAAATGAAAGAGGACATTTAGAAGTGTTCTGTGAGGACACAGACCACGGAGAAATGAGAAAAAACACTTTTAAATTTCACTAAGTTAACGACTATACTAGGGACACAGACCACGGAGAAATATACAAAAATGCCTTTAAACGCCACTAAGTGAACTACCATGGTGGAGACAAATACCTCGGATGCGTTTTTCAGCATGTCCTACCTAAACCTTTGCACAATCCTAAGTGCGGCTTTCACTTTTTCAGTAAGCGAACTGTAATCACCTGAAGCAATGATATCTTTGGTGATGAGTTGAGACCCCATGCCTACACAGTGTACACCTGCTTGAAACCAACTGGTGAGGTTTTCTTCTGAAGGAGTCACGCCACCTGTGGGCATGATGCTTGTCCATGGATTTGGACCTTTGATGGCTTTTACGAAACCTGGGCCACCTACTTGTGTACCAGGAAATATTTTCACAACCTCAGCACCTAGTTCTTCTGCCTTTGATATTTCAGTTAACGAGCCACATCCTGGCGACCACAGTACTTTCCTGCGGTTGCAAACTATTGCCATTTCTTCTTTTAATACTGGGGAAACAATAAAGTTAGCGCCTAGTTGCATATATAATGCGGCAGTAGGCGCATCTATCACAGAGCCAATACCCAAGATGAGTTCAGGGAGTTCTTTGATGGTATATTTAATCAATTGGGAAAAAACCTCATGCGCAAAATCACCACGATTTGTAAATTCAAATACGCGAATACCTCCGTCATAGCAAGCTTTCGCTACTTTTTTGCAAATTTCAATATCTGCATTATAAAATACAGGAACAATGCCTGTGTCATACATGGTGGTGCTTACTTTAATTCTTGCGTGTTGTGCCATTTTGATTTGTGATTTATGAGTAATCTAACCCTTGTTCATATATCCTCGCGGGATTTTGTCTTGTATCAAAGGTATTGAAAATTTCAATCCTATTTTTATCTAAATTTACCCAATAAATAATTTTATATTTTTTGAATACTAGATATCTGAATTCCTGTTTTCGTTTTGCTAGGAGTATTTCTTTTTGTCCAATATATGGATTTTTACTGAGTTTAATAGTTTTGTCTAATATTCCGTTTACTAATTTTTGAGCTACGGATATACTTGCATTCACCTCATAGAAACTGTAGATGTCATCTAATTTATTTTCTGCAAAGCTAGTCCAATAAACGACTAAATCCATTAGTTATATTTGGATTTTAAATCAGTAGCTTTAATAATACGGTCATTTTCTGAATCAATAAGCGCCATATCTATTTCATGGTTAAACTGTTCTAAACTCATTGGCGTGATTTCTTTTTCAAAAACAATTGACTTTCCTTTTTTTAACATTTTCTCCAAGCTAATAATTATATCTTCGTTTTGTATGCGAAGAAAATCTTGAATGAATGAGCGTTTTCTTGTTTGTAAATCCATTTTCTATTGATTTTATCCAAAAGTACAAATTTTTAAGGAATTATTTATGCTGAACACTATCAACTAAATTCACCTACTTACTCTCCCTGAGGCATCTCCGCCCATCAGTTTTTCTACTTCATCGACAGTGACTAAATTGGCGTCACCATATATGGTGTGTTTCAGACAAGAAGCTGCTACCGCAAAATCTAATGCTTTTTGATCATCATTATAATTCAATAGTCCATATATAAGTCCACCCATAAATGAATCACCCCCACCAACACGATCAACAATGTGCGTGATTTGATAAGTGGAGGTGTATAAAAATTTATCTCCATTGAATAAAACCCCTGACCAGGTGTTATGTGAGGCACTAATAGAACCTCTTAATGTTGTGATTACTTTCTTGGCTCTTGGGAAACGCTCCATCAATTGTCTGCAAACTGATTCGTAGGCCTTGGCATCCATGCTGTCGCCTTGGGTTACGTCCACACTAGATGGGTGAATGTCAAAATGCTTTTCGGCATCTTCTTCGTTGCCCAAGATTACATCACATCCTGCGACTAGCTCTGGCATCACTTCTCCTGGTGTTTTTCCATAGTTCCAAAGCTTTTTTCTATAGTTCAAATCTGTTGAAACGGTAATCCCTAATTTATTGGCAGCTTGAATGGCTTCCAAACAAACATCCGCGGCACCTTGTGAGATGGCCGGGGTAATGCCTGTCCAGTGGAACCAATCAGCGCCTTTAAAAACTTCTTCCCAATCAATCATTCCTTTTTCAATGGTTGATATAGCTGAATGGGCTCGGTCATACACCACCTTGCTTCCTCTGCTTACGGCACCGGTCTCCAAGAAGTAGATTCCTAACCGTTCGCCACCATATATAATGTCATTGACGTCAACGCCTCTTTTGCGCATTTCCATCATGGCGCACTGCCCGATGTCGTTATTTGGCAAACGAGTCACAAAAGAAACAGGTATACCATAGTTTGCCAACGAAACAGCAACATTAGATTCCCCACCTCCATAAATTGCATTGAAAGTATTGGCTTGCGAAAATCTTAGATTTCCCGCAGGCGCTAATCGTAACATTATTTCACCAAAGGTGACCACTTTTTTGTTTTTCATTTCTACTACTTCTAAAACTTAAAATAATTTTTGGCATTATAATAACAAATATTTTGCACCATTTTCCCCAATAATTCAATGTCATTGGGAAGTTCGCCCCTTTCTACATCTTCGCCGAGCAAATTACACAAAATCCTTCTGAAATACTCATGCCGTGAATAGGAAAGAAAACTGCGTGAATCTGTGAGCATGCCAATAAACCTACTGAGCAAGCCAAAGTTTGAAAGCACATTCATTTGCTTTTCCATGCCGTCTTTTTGGTCTAAAAACCACCATGCGGCGCCGTACTGCATTTTTCCAGCGATAGCTTCGCTATTGAAATTACCCACCATGGCTGCAAATACCTCTGAATCTTTTGGGTTCAGATTGTATAAAATTGTTTTTGCCAATTTTCCGTTTTCCTCTAGTTTATTTAGAAATTTGGAGAGCGGTTTCGCCTGTTCTACATCACCAATAGAATCATAGCCGCCATCAGCACCTATTTTCTGCATCATGCTGCTATTATTGTTTCTTAATGCACCCAAATGGAATTGTTGCACCCAATTTTTTTCTTGGTCTAGCGTAGCCAAAAATACAAGTACGGCTGATTTGAATTTGAAAACCTCAATTTCAGTAAGTGACTTTTTCAGTGTAGCCTTTAAAAAAATAGCAGTTACTTCTTGTTCATTATAATCTTCTGCGTAAACACAATCTAGCCCATGGTCTGAAAGTCGACAGCCCATTTCATGGAAAAAATCATGGCGTTTTTTGAGTGCTTCGCAAAAGTCATCATAATTAGATATATCAATAGTACTCGCCTTTGATAATGCTGCAACATATATATTAAAAGTTTCCACATCCTCAATGACCATTGCCTTATCAGCTCTAAATGTTGGCAAAACTTTAATTTCAAAACCGGAGTCTTTTATTTTTTGATGGTGTTCCAAGCTGTCAATAGGATCATCGGTCGTGCAGAGAATTTCGACGTTAGCTTTTCTCAAAAGATTACGAACGCTGTACTGTTCGGTTTGCAACTTTTCGGAGCAATCTTCATAAATCTTTGTGACAGTTTCTTTATTCAATAAAGTATGAATGCCAAAGGGTTGCTGTAATTCCATGTGTGTCCAGTGATACAGCGGATTGCGCAATGTGTAGGGAACGGTTTCTGCCCATTTTTGAAATTTTTCAAAATCATTGGTATCACCGGTGATATATTTTTCATCAATGCCATTGGCGCGCATGGCGCGCCACTTGTAGTGATCACCGTCAAGCCATATTTTTGTTAAGTTTTCGAAATTCTTGTCCGAGGCGATTTCTTCGGGCGGAAGGTGATTGTGATAGTCTATAATAGGTAAATCTTTGGCATACTCATGATACAGCTTTACAGCAGTTTTGCTATGTAAAAGAAAATTGTTACCTATAAATTTTTTCATGTTTTTATGTGAATAGCTACAATTTTGTTTTTAAATAGTAACAATATTTTCACCCACCAATTCATATTTAGTGTTAGAAATGGACGAATTTATTAAATAATACGCAAAAACGTTACTAGTTTGATCACATATTAAAATAATAATTATTCCTAAAGGTAATTTTTCTTACTAGGTAGATTATTTAACAAACTGTAATGCGTAAATATTTTTTGTTTCAGCAATTTCTGCCATAGAATATAAGCATAGAAAGAATCATTTATCTTAAAGCTACAGAAAAATTCAAATCAATTAAATTGTTAAGAATCAGCAAGATGTATTTTTGTTTTTTCGCTGTGTAATTTGCTAGGGACAATATTTGGATTTTTTCAGCAGTTAATTTTTTTTTATAAAAGACGTCTTTTTTAGCAAGTTTCCGAACGCTTTATTTACAATTCCTTCTATGTTTTGTTTCATTATCAGAGAGAATATCATTTATCACTTTCTGAATCAAATTACATTTTATTCTTATTCCTTACACTGAGATAAATCAGTAAAGGTGGGTGCTGCAAGGGTATAGAATTGTCGCACTTTCGTAGCGGATATAAATTTTTT
>CAYRIF010000167.1:0-6133 GCA_964424205.1 uncultured Roseivirgaceae bacterium
CATAAGCTTCTTCTATGTTTTTCTTTAATTTATATTGCCCTCTTTCATCAAAAAAATCTAAATATGAAGCATACTCACCTTCAACCCCCAATATTTTTTGGATGGTTTTAAAGCTCCCGATTTTAATTAATTTAGCATTTTGCCAGTACTGCGGCTCAGAAATCATCCCGAGAAAAATTTGATTGGCATCTAGCCCTTCATAGGTACTTTTCTTTAACACCTTCTTTAGTATTTGATCTGCAAAAGTATTGACAGGCATCAAGCGACCACCCTTGTTCTGTGTCACTAACATTCCAAATTTAGCGGCATGCTCCTTATCGACAGGTGTTGGTGGGTCAGTATCAGCTGAAAACGCTTGCGACGAAACTGTAAACATCAATATCAAAGCTATTGCGATGCCAGATTTCCTTTTTTCATGAATCTCATCAATCATTTGTGACAGCTGCCTAAATCTCGTGTTCTTCACAAAGGTCACCATCAGCAATGCGGCAAACAATAAAAAATAACCAATGTAAGTAACCAGCGTTCCCCAGTAATCGTGATTTACAGATAATACCGTTCCCTTTTCATCAGGAGAATAGGATGATTGAAAGAAACGATAGCCGCCATAGTCTAAAATATTATTCATGAATATTCTATAGGGCATTTCTACTCCTGCTTTTTCATCTCTCAAAACTACCTCACTTGCAAAAGACGCGGGACTTTCAGAACCTGGGTATCTTTCTAAATCAAAATCTAGAAGCTCAATAGAAAATGGCAATTCAATATATTTAGAACCGTATGACATGGTCATTTCTGTATCTCCAATCGTAATTTTCTCAAAACTTTCAGGATAACCTTGCCCTCCACGCAACGTGACTACTTTGGTTTCTTTGCTATCCGAAACTTCCATCACCACTGCGTCAGCAGATTTGGGTGTAGCATCATCTGGTCTTGCCACCCATTGCATACGACCCTTTGCCACAAAATCTCTTAATACCACATTGATATTGCCAATAGTGTATAAGTGACGTTGCAGGAATGGCACAAAAATATTTTGGGGTAAAGTATCCATCTCACTGGTTGCCATGCTCATTGCTACCATCTGAATTGGAGACTTAATCAACAAACTGTCATTTCTAGTAATGATTTGGATATAATCTTCACTTGTCGGATTATTAAAAGTGATGGCGGTTTTTGATAATTTCTGAATTCCCCCATCTTCCAGATAATAATCCGCTCTTCCTCCTTCCGATACCACCAATGCTAAAATTTGTTTTCCATTCTTTTCATCTTCTACCATCACCTCTCCTGCATTGGACAAAAATTTAGTCATTTTCATAGAAATTTCCTGTCCTGACAAATCAAAATCCTTACTAAAGTTAACCCTCGAAAGTTTTGTGAATTGCACCGCCTTTTCGTAGTCCTCTTTATCTGTCCCATTTTCTAGATTCGCCCTAAGGTAAACCTGATTAGATAATATTTTATTTGAAGTCTGCCCCTCTCTGATTTGCATGGCTCCCTCATAGCCATAATACCTAGTGATGGCAGCGCCAATAATAATTACAATAAAAGCAGCATGCAATAATAAAGCACTCCATTTACTTTTTTGATACATTTTATACCTGACAATAACCCCAATCATATTGACCATCATCATGGCTAGCAATGCCTCAAACCATGTTGTTTTAAATATTACAGACTGCGCTACGGCTGTCCCAAAATCATTTTCTATAAATGTCGCCCAACCTATCGCCACGCCAAATATGACCATTAGTATCAAAGCTAATGGCATCGAAAATAAAAATATTCGAAAAAACTTCATATTACTTTCTATTTAATAATAATACTAAATCCGAACCGTCGTCTGTATCTTCACAGACCGACCGCCCAACTGATACTGCTCACCTGTTTCAGCCGACAAATTTAGCCAATAACGTCTTCTTCTATCAAGGTTTACAGAATAATTTAAGGTTTTATCCTATATTTTTTTTGCCTAGATTTGAATGGTAATAATCAAATAATAACAACACCCAAAAATTAAAATTAATGTCCCTAGAAAATTATTTTCAACAATTCAGAGAAAGCACCATTGGTCATAAACATAATATTACTACTCCCTACGGAGAAAAGACACTAATTTATGCCGATTGGATTGCTTCAGGACGTTTATACAAACCCATAGAAGATAAAATTTGCAATGTGTTAGGTCCTATGGTTGCTAATACACATTCTGAAGCCAGCGACACTGGAAAGGCCATGACGCTTGCCTATCATCAGGCACATAAAATTATCAAAAAACATGTGAACGCAAATGACCAAGATGCCATTATCACCGTAGGTTCAGGCATGACCAGAGCGTTGGCAAAACTTTATAGAATATTAGGATTACGAATTCCTGAACAATTACAAAAGTGGTGCGTAATTCCAGAAAATGAAAAGCCAGTCATTTTTCTGACGCATATGGAACATCATTCCAATCATACCGCTTGGCTAGAATCGGTAGCAGATGTAGTGATTCTTGCGCCTACTCAAAATTTACTCGTGGATGTTGAATCACTTGCTAGTGAATTAGAAAAATACAAGGATCGAAAAGTAAAAATTGGGAGCTTTACCGCTTGCTCCAATGTTACAGGTATCAGAGTGCCCTATCATCAACTGGCAAAAATTATGCACGAACACGGCGGCTATTGTTTTGTGGATTTTGCGGCTTCTGCACCGTACGATAACATGGACATGCATCCTGAAAATGAAGGAGAGCACCTCGATGCCATTTTCTTTTCTCCGCACAAATTTTTAGGAGGTCCTGGAAGTTCAGGCGTACTAATTTTTAATAAGGCATTATATAACAATAAAATTCCCGATCATCCAGGGGGAGGTACCGTCCTATGGACAAACCCATGGGGAGGAAGAAGCTACTTCGATGACATAGAAATAAGAGAAGATGGCGGAACACCTGGTTTTCTGCAAGCCATCCGAACTGCTTTTTCAATCAAACTCAAAGAACAAATGGGTGTTGAGAATATGCAAAAAAGAGAAGAAGAGTTATTGACCATTGCTTTTGAAAAATTAAATAACATAAAAGGGATTAATATGCTAGCTGGTGATGTGAAAAACCGTCTGGGCGTTATTTCTTTTTATGTTGATGACATTCATTTCAATCTAATCGTAAAATTACTGAATGATAGGTATGGCGTACAAGTGAGGGGCGGCTGTTCATGTGCTGGTACTTATGGGCATTACTTGTTGCACGTAGATCAAGACTATTCCAAACACATGACCGACTGCATCGATGAAGGAAACCTCACCGAAAAACCAGGGTGGGTACGACTATCGCTGCATCCTACCATGACCAATGATGAACTCAACCTAGTGCTAGGTGCCATTAACAACATTGTAGAAAATATTGAAATACTAAAACAAAACTATACCTACGACTCTTCTAACAATGAATTTTACCATATCAATGATCAGGATTTATTGGCACAGGACGTTTTGGGTTGGTTTGAGGAAGTTTGACATTAACATTTCTAAGATTAATTCCCTAACAAAGAATATCTTTTTTTCATACCCTTGATAAATTTGAAATGATCACTTATTTCCACATCTTGTACATATTTACCAATTTCATATTTCTTTCTTAAGTATTCCTCAGCTTGATCCCATTCTCCCAGCAGGATATGAATAAAAACAATATTTCCGTAAAGGTCATCTACATTTTTGTCACTTATTCTTGTTTTTTTAACATTAGGCTCATATTCTTTAATTGCATTTTCCCATATTGTTATACAGTTCATTAATTTATCCCTATTTTCATCAGTAACCTTAAAAATTTCATTATCAGCAATAAGCTTTTTATCAATTATTCCTTCTTCCGAATATATATTAAGCTCAGCTTTATATACTTTTTCCACGACTGTCTTTAACATCTCAAATGCCTCATTTAAATCCGAATAGTCAAATTTCTTTCCCTTTCCTAGGGCCACAAAAAAATTGTCATATTCAAGTTTATAAGCATAATGATCATTAATATAAATATTAAACCTTTTTGCGATTTCTTGATTTGCATCATCCAGTATATCCTTCTTAGCCCCTATCAATCTACCGTTAAGAGACTTTTTCATTTCACTATAGGAACTAAACGGAAGCGGGAACGAAAACTTATCTACGTATTTAGCAACATAGTTATTTGAGTAAACCACCTTCTGCTCTCCGTTACGTCTATTAATCACAAGAATATCAACATCAGAAATAGCAAATACTTGATACCTCCATTCCTTAGTTGTAGTGCCATCTTCTTGTTTAAATGAACTATCAGTGATTTTACTTTCCAAACGAGAATGAGAGGTTAGTTTAAATTCAACATCGGCATTTTGTTGATTGACAAGTTTGTATCCAACTAATTCAATTTTATTTTCCAATCCAGTATTTGTTGTTACAGCATAGGTCTGAACATCATCATCCAAAGGCTCTAATGGCGGTTGAAAGTACTTAAAACTCACCCTTTTTAATTTTGCTTTTTGGGCATGAACCGTAACACTAGTAAAAAGAATAACAAATAAATAAAAAATTCTTAAAGTTAATTTCATTTTGAGTAAATTGTATTTAAACTGATTAAGGCAAAAAAATAGATAAAAAACACACTTCATTCTCTTCTATTTGGCAATCTTGGAAGTGCAAAAGTATCTAATTATCTGTAAAAATTAATTTTAGATACCCAAATTTAATCATCCATGTAACACACTAAGCCATATTGCTAGAATGTTTTGTTTAAGAAATCAAATACTTGGACTATCTCTCCAAGGTCTGTGTCTCCACAGACCTTATCTAAAAATATTTTGCAAGATGTTATATGAGGTATGAGGACACAGGTCATGCATTACAATTACCCTACTCCTTCCATCTTAGCAATAGTATTGCGTAAAGTTTCAGAAGTACCTGCCCAAATGGTGCTAGACACTGCATCTCTCATGTCCTGTTGGATAGAGAATTCTTTCACCACGCCTCTTCCTCCCCAAATTTGAGTGGCGGCGAGCATAAATTCAATATAACTTTCGGTCACATACAGTTTTGCGATGGCAACTTCCTGCAGATTTTTTCCCATGTTATCGTTGGCAGATAGTCTTCCTGCCAAATCATAAATGACTTGCCTAGAAACCCTTTGCTTCATAATCATATCTGCTACCTTGCCTGATATTTGCTGGTACTTTCCGATTGGTCGTCCAAATTGCTCACGTGTTTTTGTCCGCTCGATGGTTTCATTCAGCACTCGAGACATTGGACCAATGCAAATACCCATCAATAGTATTCGCTCCCAACCAATTGATATTTTTAGTACATTCAAACCGCTACCGACACCTCCGATGACATTTTCTTTAGGCACAAATACATCTTTGAAATGTAAACGTCCTAACGAGCAAGTTCGTAATGTAGATTTCTCAAATGACTCTCCGTGCGTCACTCCTTCTAGGTCTAAATCAACCATAAATGCTGTGAAGTCAAACGGCGAACGGTTATTTGATGTTTTGGTGAAAAGTAAACAAGTTGTTGCGTCTAACGAGTTGGTTATGAATGCTTTATCACCGTTAATAATGTAGCCACCCTCTACTTCTGTCGCTGTAGTTTCTATGGAATACACATCACTTCCTGCACCTTCTTCTGAAAAACCTAAACTTGTCAAATGCTCACCAGACATAAATGCAGGCAAGTATTTTTTCTTTAATTCATCAGAGCCTCCAGCTTGTAATGCGAGCATTGTACCGCTTATTTGCGAAGCCATGGCAAAGAAAAAACCGGTATCTTCACATCCCTCACATAATCCTTCCAATGCAGCAATGGTATGACCATAAGGCAATCCCAATCCACCGTGTTCTTTTTTGATGGCTAATTTGAAGATGCCAAAATCAGCACATTTTTTCCATCGCTCTACAGAGAATTCCATGTCTGCATCACGTTGACGCCAGTCACCTGCTAGGTTTTCAATTGCGAATTTTTTGTATTTTTCTCTTGTTTCGTCAATCGACGGGTCTTGCCAAGGTTGCATATATTTTATTTATTTTAAAAGTATTATGTCTAAAGTACAATGTCCTAAGTCTCTCTTTTTAACCATATAAGTGTCCTACACCTAAAGTCTAAGTCTCTTTTCTATTCTCTC
>CAYRIF010000167.1:6233-8328 GCA_964424205.1 uncultured Roseivirgaceae bacterium
CTTTGCGTAGGTGGGTCTTTTTAACCATATAAGGCATATAAGAACCATATAAGTTGCCTTGCCTAAGGTCTAAGTCTCTTTTCTATTCTCTCTTCTCTTTTTCCAAAGACGTCCTAAGTCGTATGTCATAAAGTCCTACGTCCTATTTACCAATACGTCTCCCCAAGCTTAGTCAAATCAAACCCAAGTGCAGATTTACCAGCATATAGCAGACATTCATCGCTCGTTGCTGGCATCAAACCACCGCATCGTGCATCTCTGAATAGTCTTTCCAAAGGTAATCTTTTTGCAATGGAGCTTCCTCCGCATATTCTTATCGCTTGTGATGCTAACTTCGGCGCAAATTCACTCACCATAAACTTTGAGCGATGCATCGCAGTGTTTGTTTCAGCAGTTCCTTTTGCATCTACCACTTTTTGCGCCACATCATATACCACCGTCTTCACTGCCTCATACTCCACATATAATTCGCCTACCGTATGCTGAATCCATTCTTTATTGACAATTGATTTGTCCGTTCCTGGCATTTTTTTCTTTTGCAAATGATTGATCATAAACTCAAAAGTTGCGGAAATCACCCCCAAATAAGCACCCACATATCCACCGATTACCCAGTGTGGCTCTCTTGTAATTTTGTATGCGCCCATGCCTTCACTTCCCAAAAACAATCGGTCGTCTGGGACGAAAACATCTTTCAAGTACATATTATCAGAAGATGTTGCTCTCATGCCCAACACATCCCAAACCCTTTCTATTTCGATACCAGGGTTTTCTTTTTCTATGATAAAAAATGATAGCTGCGGTACTTCCCCCGCATCTCCTTTTTTACGTGCTACCACCACATAATAGTCGGCATGACCTGCCATAGAAACAAATGACTTCGCACCATTGATCTTATATCCACCCGCTACTTTTTCATAGTTTGTTTTTATCTTAGAAAAGTGAGCACCGATGCCAGGCTCTGAACTTGCCGATGCAAATAACTTTTGCCCTTCCACCATTTCTTTAAACATCCAATCTCGGGAGGCATTCATAGCCCTTCCCCTACTTCCACCAATCCCTTCAGTATCTACCTCTGCCAAACTACCAGCCGTGATATTATGCATATTAAATGTCAATGCCGTGGAAGCATCACCCATTGCCAACTGCTCTAGTGCTTTGGTATAAGTCAAAAAATCTGCGCCCATGCCTCCTTTTTCCTTCGGTACCATGATGCCCAACAAACCAGCTGCTTTTAGGTCGTTATAATTCTCGACAGGAAATGA
The DNA here is from genome assembly GCA_964424205.1 of uncultured Roseivirgaceae bacterium. Taxonomy (GTDB): domain Bacteria; phylum Bacteroidota; class Bacteroidia; order Cytophagales; family Cyclobacteriaceae; genus CAYRIF01. Next base: position 7,499 of record CAYRIF010000167.1, read on the forward strand.
AGCTTCTCTATCATATTTTGCTGCGCGTGGTGCGAATTTCTTTGCTAAATCAGTGCAAAGTGAAATCAATGCTGTTTTTTCTGCTTCGGTCATTGTTTTGTTTTATTATGATCAAATTTATTCTTTTGATATGTCCATTGTCATCCATTCACCATACTGATCAACAAGGTTTAAATCTCCTGTGTAAATAAAGCACTAATTAACAAGATTGTTTAGTTAAAAAAATACATTTCAGTCTTGTATGTAATAAATCTCATTCTTTTGCAAGCCCATCAGCTGCAAACCATCATAAATTACCTTCATTGCAATAATACAATTTTTTCTTAATTTATTTACAAATGTAATTGATAGATTCCTATAAAAATAGGATATATATCAGTTTTAGGATTTCCTTCTTCTATAAATAATCAACCTACTTTCAAATCTCCACTTGCGCTTCCAAAATAATTTAATATCTTTAGTGCGAAGGAATGCAAATACCATGGCGCATTTCTTGGAGCAGTTAATCAGATTATTAATGATATACAGACATAAGCGATGTGACTGCCATTGTGGTAATGCGTGTGGTTGTCGGTAATTATTATCCGTCATAAACTGGACGACCTTACAAATTTGACTGAAAGCAATACTATATGATTGATAGTTTTAAGATAACTAAAGGGATAAACAAAATTGTAGTCTTATTGATTATTATTATGCTTTTACAATCCTGCAAAAGACAGCGTGAGCAACCTAAATATAATCCTAAGGCAATTGAATTCAACAACAAAGCTGTTCAGTTAATGCAACGCATGGCCTATGATAGCGCTTTGATATTATTGAACAAAGCC
>CAYRIF010000168.1:0-2508 GCA_964424205.1 uncultured Roseivirgaceae bacterium
TTAAGAAAAATAGTTTCTAAGTTTACCGGAATCATTTCTACCTTCTTTATCTCTATTTCTTTTTTATTTAAAAATTCCAACTGATCCATAAGTGAAACGTTCCCCTCATTCGCTGAAATAGATATTGAATTTTCTTGCACCTCAACAGATTCATTCCAATGATTCTTCATTGCGGCTATCTGGATGTCATTCAGACTTCCGGTCTGAATTTTAACAATATCTTTGGTGTTTGATGTTGCTCGCAGTTCATCCAATGTTCCCTCTCCAATGATTTTTCCATGGTCAATAATTCCAATCTTATTACACAACCTCTCCGCTTCTTCCATGTAATGGGTCGTATAAATAATGGTCATGCCATCGCCATGCAATTTCTCCAACACATCAAAAATTAAATTACGGCTTTGTGGATCAATTCCTACAGTAGGTTCGTCCATTAGGAGCAACTCTGGACGGTGCAACAAGGCAGCAGCGATGTTAATTCGTCTTTTCATGCCGCCTGAGTAGCTAGTAACTTTGTCATTCTTTCTATCCAGTAAACCCATTAGCTCAAGTGTTTCATTGATATTTTGTTTAAGAGCAGCTCCAGATAAATTATACAGACCGCCCCAAAACATAAGATTTTCATAAGCAGATAGTTCCTCATACAGCGCTATTTCCTGCGGAACAATGCCAATGGCTTGTTTGCATTTTTGTGGGTCTTTCAGCAAGTCAAAACCATTGATGGACACCGACCCTGCATCAGGTTTCAACACGGTACTTAATATATTAATGGTGGTGCTTTTTCCAGCACCATTTGGACCTAGCAAGCCGTAAAACGCTCCCTTTTCAAGTGACAAACTTATATTGTCCACCGCTTTGGTTGTTCCGAAATTTTTACTGAGGTTCTTTACTTTTAGCATATGGGTATTATTTAAACCTGACAGGTTTGTAAAACCTGTCAGGTTGTATTTATTTTATTGACAGTTCTTCAATATTCCTTCTGCTTGCTTCCGTCCCCAGTTTGGAGCGATGTCACTTGCCAATTTAAAGTTATCAAATTTGGTTATTGCCTCTTTCATAGCATTACAAGCATCATCTGTACTACTTCCGAAAAACTGTGCTTGTCCGTATGCCATTTGCGCAAGCATATAGGCCGCTCTAGGGTTTTCAGGATTTAGCTTCTTGGCTTTGGCTAGTGCGGCCATGCTCAATCCCGAATACTGCTGCCCACGAGTAGTGGGGTCGACAAGCATACGCATGGTGTGCAAAAATCCCTGTAATGCCATCACCTCTGACTCATCCGTTTCCATGTTTTTCATTGCATCAATACTTTCTTGTGCCGAGTCTAAAAATTTGTCTTTTTTAGCGGCTTCTGTTTCAATAGTACTCATTATGATATACGAAAAAGCTTGGTGGTAACTAGGTAGCCATTCTTCTTTTTCCATACTTCCAATCCTACCAAATCCATTAGCGATGTCTTGCCAATCTGAAACACTCTTTGCGTCTTTCATAGCTTGTAGGTTTTTAATCATTGCTTTTTCGTAATTTGTTTGAGCCAAAGTTGCCACTGAAATAAGTAGTACTGCGAATAATGTCATTGTTTTTTTCATAGTTGTATTTTTATTTATTATGTTAGTTTTCTTACCATATAAGGCATTGAAGAAATATATAAGGGTGTTCGTTAACAGACTCATATAATTTGATTCAAATATCATTTTTACTATTCTCTTTTATTAATTAAAATTACTGAACTGTTGAATTATACTGACAGACTGAGGACTGAGTACTGAGGACTGTAAACTGAAAACCTTCTCAAATACTCCGCAACTGATTAATATCCTTATCCTTACTGAAAGTGAAGAACACCCCAATGAATATAAATCGTTTTGCTCCTGCCTTTACTGCCTGCCTGTCATAAATTCCTGAGTCATTTTTTTGACTGCTGTACTGATATCCGAATACATTATCAACCCCAAGTAAATTCTGAACAGATCCATGTATGAGCAAATTTTGTTTCCATAGATAAGTCATGTTAAGACTAATATTATGGTATTCAGGAGTCCTGCTTTTATTAAATCCTGTTTCGTTAGGGTTGTTATAAGGCCTGCCACTCGCGTAGGTATATGACCAGCCGATTTGTGATTTTATTTTGCTAATAAACTGTTTGTAAACTACAGATATGTTGTGCTTCGAAAAGAACTTTGGTACCGCCAATTCAGGATAATCTTTAAAATTTCTTTTGGTATCTAAAAAAGAATAGGACACCCAGTATTCCACATTCTTTAATGTCTTTTCATCCCTCCAAAACAAGTCAAATCCTTTTGCATAACCTTCTCCTGCATTGGTGTATGATGAGGGAATAAATGGTTGCAGTGGATCAAACTTCACCAAGTTATGATAGTCCTTGTAAAACCCCTCTACCCTGAATACTTGACCTTTCCCTTTATGCTCATAATTGACAATATAATGATCTGCCTTTTCTGATTCGAGATTTTCATTAACCCTAACAAACTGATTTTGAGCAGTTTG
>CAYRIF010000168.1:2608-8253 GCA_964424205.1 uncultured Roseivirgaceae bacterium
GTTCCTACTTTAAGTGTAACGCTATTTGACAAGTCCCCGGTGAAAACCATTTTAGCATGTACACCCTCTTGCGCTTCGTCCACATCATCATTGTCTATCCCGATGTTATCATTGTTCTTTGTATAAGAAATGCCCATTTTGTAAGTCCACTTATCATTCAACATATCTTTATAGCTTGTATTCAGGTACAGGTAATTATTCCCTAAGTCCACGCGTTCTTTCACCCCTCCTTTATCAATGTTTTTTCTACGGATAATAAAACGAGAGGTGCTACTTGTTCCAAAAAATTTCAGGATGCCCGTCTTACTCAATTTCTGACGAAAGGCAATTGTACCCGCCAATGATTCAGGTGCTTTCTCCCAATCAAATCGCTGATTCACAATGCCCATATACGGCGCTAGGTTTGTGTATTCTACCTTGGCAGCCAAAGAGGTTTTATCCCAAACCTGAGTATGCGCTGCATCTATTCCTATTGACATCAATCCTAAATCTGTGCGAGTGTCAGCGTACTCATTTTTTGTGTTGAGCACAAGCGCGGAGGATAGTGCTTGCCCATACTCAGCGGAATATCCACCCGTACTAAAGTTCGTTCCTGTAAACATCATCGGAGAAAAGCGGTTCCTCGAAGGAATGTTACCGGTCGTTGCATTGTACTCGTTTAACACCTGCATGCCATCTACAAATGTCTTCGCCTCGTAACTCTCTCCTCCCCTAACGAATAACCTACCAGTCTCTCCTACTGTCTGTGTACCGGGCAAAGTATTAAGCGCCCCAGAAATGTCGGCAGTCGCACCCGCAGTGGTTACAATGTCCAATGGCTTCATCACAATAGCGCGTTGCTCATCTCCTGCCTGGAAAGAACCAGCCGTAATGACCACACCGGTTAGCTTATTGATTTCTTCTTCCAACACGATGTTAAACGTTGTCGTTACAGATAAGTCAATGGGTGTTTCATTATTTTTGTACCCAATAAAACTGACCACTAATATTTGTTTACCCGTTATCTCAGTTTTAAAATTAAACGCTCCACCATCAATGGACGACGTTCCATCATAGCTGCCCTTCACATAAATATTAGCACCTATAATAGACTCTCCTTTTTTATCCTTTACAGTGCCTGAAATGGTGGTTTGTGCCTTGCTTGCCAACACAAAAAGGAATACACTTAGAATTGTTGTTATTGTTTTCATCTTCTCTTCTTTATTTTTTCTTCAAAGATTGATGAAATCACAACAACGCTCAATTCATATTGACTGAACTGTTGAATTTGTTGGATGAGTTGGATTGGTGCATTACTCAGAGTCCCTTACAGGAGACTCTGAGCGAGGTAGAATTGTTGTTATTGTTTTCATCTTCTTTTCTTTATTTTTTCTTCAAAGATTGATGAAATCGCAACAACGCTCAATTCATATTGACTGAACTGTTGAATTTGTTGGATGAGTTGGTCACGTGGTCTATCCTCACTCTCACTCAGCGTCTCTCGCAGAGGACTCTGAGTTTTACGAAACCAAAATATCAGAGTCCCTTACAGGAGACTCTGAGCGGGATAGGTTACATACTTTTCAAAAATACAAAAACCACCCTACTTCTTCTTAGCCCAGTTATCTCTCAAAGTAACCATTCTACTCTCGCTCAGCGTCTCTCGCAGAGGACTCTGAGTTTTACGAAACCAAAATATCAGAGTCCCTTACAGGAGACTCTGAGCGGGATAGGTTACATACTTTTCAAAAATACAAAAACCACCCTACTTCTTCTTAGCCCAGTTATCTCTCAAGGTCACCGTTCTATTAAAAACCAATTTTCCCTTTTGAGAATCCTCATCTACATTAAAATATCCCTGTCGCTCAAATTGGAAATAATCTAGCGGCTTAACATTTGCTAAACTTGGCTCCACTTTGGCATTAGTCAATACCTCAAGTGAATTAGGATTGATAAATTCCTTGAAATTCTTATCTTTATCGCCCATTGGGTTTTCAACTGTAAACAAACGGTCATAAAGTCGTACTTCTGCATTCAGCGCATGCTTGGCTGATACCCAGCTCAATGTTCCCTTTACTTTTTTGCCTGAAGTGTCTTGTCCACTTTTGGTATTAGGGTCATAGGTACAATAAATAGTAGTTACTTCACCTGTCGCTTCATCCTTATCAAAGCTTTCGCACTTAATGATGTAAGCATATTTCAACCTTACTTCTCTGTCTGGCGCTAGCCTAAAGAATTTCTTAGGGGCATCTTCCATAAAATCTGCTTGCTCAATATATATTTCATTTGAAAATGGCAAGTCCCTCTTTCCTGCACTTTCGTCACCAGGATTATTTACTGCACTCAGTATTTCTTCTTTATCATCAGGGTAATTAGTAATCACCAATTTAAGCGGACGTAAAACGCCCATTCTTCTCGGCGCTACTTTATTCAGGTCATCTCTGAGGGAGTATTCCAACAAAGCTACATCAGTAATTCCGTCTCTTTTGGCTACGCCTACTTTGTCAATGAAATTTCTTATCGCCTGTGGCGTATATCCTCTTCTTCGCATTCCTGATAGTGTTGACATTCTAGGATCATCCCAGCCATCAACAATGCCATCCTCTACCAATTGCAGCAAATTACGTTTGCTTAAAATTGTGTATTCCAAATTCAAGCGAGCAAATTCTCTTTGTTTCGAAGGGTATGTATTCAAGTTATCAATATACCATTCATACAGCGGACGATGAATCTTAAACTCTAGGGTGCATAAAGAATGTGTGATTTTTTCCAATGAATCAGACTGCCCATGTGCCCAATCATAGGTTGGATAAATACACCACTTATCACCCGTTCTAGGATGATTTGCATACATAATTCTGTACATGATTGGATCTCGTAAATAAGTCACAGGAGAAGCCATGTCTATTTTGGCACGCAATACTCGTTCCCCTTCTTTACTTTCTCCATTCTTCATTCCTTCAAAAAGATGAAGGTTTTCTTCTACAGACCTATTGCGAAATGGACTTTCGCTACCTGCTTCGGTTGGTGTTCCTCTACTTGACGCAATTTCTTCGGCTGTTTGGTCGTCAATGTACGCCTTGCCTTCTTTGATTAACCCCACAGCAAAATCATACAACTCATCAAAATAGTCAGAAGTATAGAACTCATTCTCTCCCCAGGCAAATCCAAGCCACTTGATATCTTTCTTGATGGCATCAATATATTTTTGTTCTTCTTTCTCAGGATTGGTATCATCAAAGCGGAGATTACATACGCCATGATACTTTTCTGCAATACCAAAATTCAGGCAAATAGATTTGGCGTGACCAATGTGTAAAAAACCGTTAGGCTCAGGTGGAAAACGTGTATGTACAACATTGTCAACTTTACCCTGCTTAATATCCTCTTCAACTATTTCTTCTATGAAATTTAATGATGCGCTTGTGTCTTTATCTTCAATCATGCAAATAGATTTTTTAAGTCAATAATCCGCTGCAAAGATATATAAGTTGTTTAAAACTTTATATTAAAAAATACATTAGGCGTAAAACCAAAAAGTAGAATGTCAGACGCCACATAGCGCGGCTGCTCACGATTTCCACTATTTGGTTTTATAATATTCTCTTCTGAAATAAATTTTGAGAATCGTCTATATTTCACATTTTTTCTTGCATATACATTGTAAATAGACAGTCCTAATTTTGCTTTTCCACTACCAATTTTAAAATTATAGGTGGCAGCAATATCTAATCGGTGGTATGCAGGCAAACGCTCAGAGTTAATATTTTTAGTGGCAATGAAGGAGACCTCTAAACTATCATACAACTTCAAAGATTCTGAAATGCTAGGATCTGAATACGGTTTTCCCGTACCATACACCCAAGTAGCAGACAAATCCCATCTACCCACCGAATACATATTAACCAATTTTATCTCATTACGCTGGTCTTCTTTAGCAGGAAATAAATTTCCATTATTCAATAACGGGATGGAATTCTCTACTTTACTAAAGGAGTAACTTAACCACCCTGTATGTTTTCCGGTTTTTTTCTGAAGCAATATATCCACTCCTTTGGCCAAGTTGCTTCCATTGAAATAAGGCTCAAATTCTGGGGTATTTGAAGCAGAATTTGTTAAAAATGGTAAAAATTCAATAACGCCATCCGACAACTTATGATAACCTTCTACATCAAACAAAAAATTATCTGTCTCATAAGAAAAGCCTGCAACATAATGTTCAGATTGAATTGGTGTTAGTTCCTTATCATTTGCCATCACCCAAAAAGCTGTATTGTTTTCAGCATATTGATCGGTCTCTATTCTAAATATAAATTGATTATGTTTTCCCCAAGCAGCCTTTAGTTTGAATTTATCAGATACATAATAAGTCAATGCAAGGCGGGGTTCAAAATAATTCCTGTCAGTCACATCATAATGTGTATTTCTAATGCCCACCGTCATCATTAAGTCTTGGAATGGGTAAAATGTAGTCTGAAAGTATAATGCACGTTGATTACCATTTTCAGATAAATCTGTTAGTACACTATCATCTTTTATCAAAGTAAGACCTATCCTATTTGTGGTCGACAAACCTCCAAATTTTATTTTCGTGTTTTCACGAAGTTTCCATTCATTATCGAATCTTAGCGTGTAGTCCAGCAAATCATTATCTTGCTGAACATCATTCGTATAAATAATCTCATTAAAATCTAATTCTTCTACAGCTAATTGTATTTCATCAAACAAATTTTGTCGATTATAATAGTCAGAATAGGCCAAATTAATATTTGAATAAAACTTCTTATTCCATTGTCGTCCCCAACGTGTCGAAATTCCATTGTTTCCCCACTTAGAAACATCATTTATCCGTGTATTATATTTAAACTGATAATGAGAATCCTGATCTGTAGCAATATCATTTCGATTTGCACCAATGCGCAGTTTATCATTCCCATTATAAGCAGATAATCCAATGACATCATGAACCGAAGGATGATAGGTTATTTTGGCATTGACATCATAAAAATTAAAAACAGGTTTGATTTTTCCAAATTCTAAATCATTGAGTCCGTTTATCACATCTTTCTTGTTTTCAAAAATCACCTGATCAAACAAATCTTTGTAAAGTCCTGATTGGAGAATATCTGTATGAGACCTACGCCCTGCTAACAGGACAGAAACTTTATTGCCTATTGGAAACTCAACCAAAGCCTTGGCACTTATTAAATCTGCTCCCAAATCCACAGTGGGTTTATATGCGTTCCCAGATTTTCCTGTAATATCTATGACCCCCGAAGTTCTTCCACCAAATTTGGCTTCAAATGCTGCTTTATGAATTTGTATGCTTTTGATGGCATTAGGATTAAATGCGCTAAAAACACCGAAAAAATGGTCTATATGATAAATTGAAAACCCATCAAAAAGTGTCAAGTTTTTATCAGGTGCACTCCCCCTAATAACCAAGCCAGCAGATGTTTCATCCGTTCCACTAATCCCTGGCAAGTACTGTAACGTTCTAAAAATATCAACCTCGCCAAGACTTGGCAGGCTTAGCAATTTAGCAGGATTTAGAGACAACTGACTTATATTATCCTTGGCGTTAATCATTTTTGAATCTACGTCTTCAACCACTAATTCTTTTAGTGTTTCCGATCTCGTTGAAAGCCTAATTCTTAAAAACTTGT
>CAYRIF010000169.1:0-8176 GCA_964424205.1 uncultured Roseivirgaceae bacterium
CACCGGTATTAACGAAGAGAATATCCCTGCTTTTTTAAAGGATGTAGATCTTTATGTTGATGCACTGGATGTTTTTACAGTAGATATACGTATTAAAATTTTTGACTATTGCCACAAACACAATATCCCGGCGATAACAGCTATACCAATGGGGATGGGTGTAGCAGCATTAGCATTTATGCCTGGTAAAATGACCTTCGAAGAGTATTTTCGTGTTAAAGGAAAAGACCAAATGGAGCAAACCTTACGGTTGGTCGCTGGTATTTCTCCTGCCAAGTGGCATGTTAACTATATTGCAGCACATGATGAGATAGATGTTCAAAATCATAAAGTACCTTCTACACCGATGGGACTGAAACTATGTGCTGGCGTCTTGGGTACAATGGCTCTAAAAATATTGTTAAAAAGAGGGAAGGTAAGAGTCGCGCCACGGGGAATACATTTTGACGCTTATCGTCATAAGTTTATGCGTACCTGGTTGCCTTGGGGTAACAATAATCCGATACAAAAATTATTACTATCCTTTATGAGAAAGAGATTTATCACTAAAAGTGAGAATGGGGATTTGATGAGGAAGCCAAAAGCGCAGGAGATACCCCCTACTAGTAGACATTTAAAAAAAATGGCTTAAATAAGGCCTGCTGAAAAACGATTTTTCAATGATGATAGAGATACAGACCTTGTTGTAATACCATTTTAATATCAAAATTCTGCATATAATCTGTTTCTTTCCTGCTCACTGGCGGGCGGGTTCGCCCTTGTATCACTTGAACAAAAAATAACCAGAATTATTTATATATCATTTTAAAATTAAAATGGTATAATTTTAAAGATGTGATTTCAGTCTGTGAGGAAACGAACCGAGGAATCAGTGTATGTAATTTTTGAGAATGAAGTATTAAGAACAATGGCGTCAGGTATTGAATGCATAATGGAAAATTCAAGAAACAGGATATGTATAGAAATGTGAGCCCTAATATATCAAAATGTGGGGCAGTTATTTCCACATTGCTTGTCCTGGCTTTTTTACTTACTACCTTTATCGATAATTCTTTCAGACTTAGTAATTTGCTTATTCTGGTGAGCGGAGGGTCAATAGTTTTTCTCTTGATTCGAGTATATATATTGATATCAAGGGTCAAAAATTTGTGGAGTGATTGGGAAACCCATATAATACGTGGACATATTCTCTTGCATATTGTCCCCTTAAGTTATCTGATATTACATTTATTTATAGCGGTTACATTTTTGATTAATTTGCTGTATGCAGTCCCAGTCTTCCTGTTCTTTTTTACAGGAAGATTAACCTGGAACATATTGTATGCACAGTTTGGATCAAAGATGAATCATTTTTTCTATAAGAGCAATACAGCGTTACTTATTGGGCCTACGGTTTTATTAATACTGGGCGTGTTGTATAAGGAAATGTATGTGACAAATTTTTACCATAGGATTCTGCTTGTTTATTTTATCATTCATATTCTTTTGATAGGTGTCGCTGTAGTTAAGATTGAAACGGACATGGGTGATGAAGACACAAATCAAGGAAAAGAGACTTTAGGAACTACTGCTCGCTAGCAATTCTTTTCGATAAGCGGTGAGCAGTTTGGATTTGGAAATAAAACCATAGTATTTTTCGTTTTTGATAACAGGTAAATTCCATGCGCCTGAGTCAGTGAATTTTTTCATAATTTTTTCCATAGAGTCTGAATCATAAAAAATCACCTCTGGTGCGCTATGCATTAAATCCCTGACAAATATCTTTTTATACAATTTTTTGTTAAACATTATATTCCTTATATCATCTAGTAATATGATGCCTAGAAAATCATTTTCGTCACTGACCACTGGAAATAAATTCCTGTTGGACTTGGTGACCGCTTTTTTTAACATTTTTCCAAGTTTCATGTGCGGGGTGATACTGATAAAATTACGTTCAATGACGGTATCTATTTCCATGAGTAGTAATGCATTTTTATCCTTGTTTAGGGTCATTAATTGCCCTTTTCTCGCAAGTTCAGCTGCATAAATGTTGTGCGGGATGAAATGTTTGGTTACTAAAAAGGAAATTGATGACACAATCATGAGTGGCACAAAAAGTGCATAACCACCTGTGATTTCTGCAATTAAAAATATCGCCGTTAGGGGTGCTTGTAAAACACCAGCCATCAGACCTGCCATACCCACCATCGCATAATTTATGGTCGATAATTGATGTTCAAATAGATTGGTATTGTTGATAGTTACCGCAAAGATATAACCAGAAATACTCCCTGTAAACAGTGTTGGTGCAAAAACACCGCCGATGCCACCGCCTCCGAAAGTTACAGACATCGCAATTACTTTGAAGACAACCAGACCGATTAGAAAGGAAATAATTATCCATATATTTTGTGTTGAGAGTCCGAAAATATTACCACTCACAATATTATTGATGTCATCTTTTAAAATATTGTTAATCGTTTCATAACCTTCTCCAAATAAGGGAGGTATAAAAAAAGTGGTAATTCCAATTAGAACACCTCCTATGGCTAATTTTTTATAAGGGTTATTTATTTTTTTGAACAAATCTGCTATTCCGAAATATACTTTGCTAAAGTATATGGAGGTTGTGGCTGATGTGATGCCTAATAAAACATAAAATAGAACCTCCCTGAGTGCAAATTTTTCATGAAGTTGAAAATGCAGTAATACTTCATCACCCAAAAAGAAATAGGAGGTTAACACTGCCGTTATTGAAGCCAATAGTAAGGGAATCATGGAAGCCATGGTCAGCTCCAATCCAAATATCTCCACTGCAAATACAATGGCGGCTATCGGTGCTTTGAAAATGGAAGACATGGCTCCGGTCGCTGCTGCTCCAATGAGCAACGTTCTGGTGGTTTGGTTTAAATGAAAGAGTCTTGCAAAATTGGAGCCCAGTGCTGCACCTGTGGCTACTGTTGGTCCTTCCAGCCCTACAGAACCTCCAAAGCCAACAGTCACTGGTGCGGTTAATAATGAAGCCCACATTTGATGTCTAGACATGATCCCCTTTTGTTTTGAGATGGAGAACAGTGTTGAGGGAATCCCATGTCCTACTTTCTTTTTGATAATATATCGTATCATTAAAGTGACAATGAGCAAACCTATAATAGGAAAACTAAAGTAAAAGGCCTGGTGTATTTCTCTTATAAATTTACCTTCTAACAGAGATTGAATTAAATGGGTGAGGTTTTTTAAGGTTACCGCACCAAGACCAGCAAGCAATCCTATGATAGCACTTAGAATTTGGATGAATTGCTTTTGGGGTATGTTTTTTAATCTCCAAATTAAAAACTTACTGAACCATTTATTTATTCTTGTTGACATGATTTATAAATCATTATATTTATAGTACCTGCATTTCAATTAACCTATAATAGATACCTTTTTTTTGTAGCAACATGTTATGCGTTCCCCGCTCTGCAATCTCACCATTTTTAATTACCAATATTTCATCGGCATGTTGAATAGTACTTAAACGGTGAGCGATGACAATGGAAGTACGGTTTTGCATTAAGTTGGTCAGTGCTTCTTGTACTAATTTTTCAGAGGCTGAGTCAAGGGCTGAGGTTGCTTCGTCAAGAATTAGAATAGGAGGATTTTTAAAAACAGCTCTTGCAATACTCAATCGTTGTCTTTGACCTCCCGAAAGTTTGGCACCTCTTTCCCCAATCTCGGTTTGATAACCATGTTCCATTTTGATGATGAATTCATGCGCATTGGCAATTTTTGCCGCTTTCATCACCGCTTCCTCATTGGCGTTTTTTATACCAAAAGCGATGTTGTTAAAGACGGTATCATTAAATAGAATAGACTCTTGTGTCACAATGCCCATCAATTTTCTAAGAGACCGTATTTTTAGATTTTTAATATTAATATCATCCAATAAAACCTCACCAGCTGTGGGGTCATAAAATCTTGGAATCAAATCTGCAAGGGTTGATTTTCCTCCACCTGAGGGTCCCACAAGCGCTACAGTTTTTCCAAGGGGTACTGTCAGGTTAATGTTGTTAAGCACTTTTTTACCTTTGTCATATGCGAAGGAGACATTATTAAAAACAATACGCTTTTCAAAATCTGTTTTATCTACCGCATCCTTGTCATTCACTATTGCTGGTGTGGTATCAATAATCTCGAAGATACGCTCGGCAGAGGCTGCACCTCTTTGCAATGCAGTGATGGCTTTAGAAATTTCTTTAGCAGGGTTTAGCACTTGACTAAAAAGAATGAGGTAGGTTAAAAAACTCGCTGCCTCCATGAATCCTTCATTTAATACCTGGTTGCCACCGTATAGTAATATTCCCGAGATAGTGAAGATGCCAAGAAATTCGGAAAGGGGAGAGGCGAGTTCCTGTTTTCTCGCCATCGAAATTCTAATACGACTATACTTGTCGTCTTCTTTCATAAATTTTTTGGTGACAAAATGCTCTGCAGTAAAAGCTTTCACTACGCGCATGCCAGAAAGGCTCTCTTCGGTGATATTTAATAGCCGGCCCAATGTTTCTTGACTGCTTGCGGCAGCTTTTTTCAAACGTTTGGCAATGCCAGAAATAATGAAACCAGCGATTGGAAGTACAATTAAAGTAAATAAGGTAAGTTTTGGTGACATATAAAACAGCGCCCCAAAATAAACAATCAGTGTTAACGGCTCTTTCAAGGCAACTTGAAATACATACATTGCAGACCATTCTACCTCTTGGACATCGTTGGTAATGCGAGACATAATATCACCTTTACGCTCCGTAGAGAAAAAACCAATGTGGAGTTTACTAATGCTTTTGAAAATCGCATCACGTAAATTTTTAACCATATCAGCCCTGATGGTAGCAGATATTATTAATGATAAATATTTGAAAATATTAGCGAAAAAATTGGCGACAATAAGTATGATACAAACAAATAGTAATGCCCCAAGTTGACCCGATGCTTCGGTATATTGGATAAAGTGGTAATAAAAATATTGGGTGAAATACTCAATGCTAAATGTGAATTCTGGTTTTGCCTTAAATGTTTCTAATTGCTCTGGTTTTAACTGGTCAAAAATAACTTCGAACAGCGGCTTTAACAGCACGAAATTGACCAAACCAAAGATAACTGCAAGAAGTGTGAAAATTAAATAGAACGGTGCTTTACCTTTGAGTAATTTGGCGTATTGAAATATCCGTTTATATATTTTCATGCTTACAGTATCAGTTTGTAATTTAGGTTATTTATTTACAACTGCTAAAACTCTAATTCTCTTTGTGCAATGTTTAGCCTGATGGATAGGGAGGTGTACATGCTATTTTTATCTCTCGTATCAATGTCACTATCCAATTTCCTAATAATCGTTTTTAAATCAAAGAATAGATTATGCTTCAATTGATAACTCACAGTGAAATCACCGAAAAGTAAATTTGTGCTAACGCCCTGTCCTGTTTTATGCCCATATTCTCCGAGAGGATTTCCGTCTTTATCAAACCGCTTCGTATTGTATTTAAGGATATTTCCCCCATAATTAGACGTCGTATTATATTCTGCACCATATTTAGCGGCGATGATTTTTCCTGTAAGCGTAAGTTTATGTATGGGTTGATACCTTACTATGCCGATAGCCTCACTGAAATTAGCACCCAAGGGATGTGCTAAAGGCAGGTTGTAGTGTGAGTAGTTTGTTCTTTGTGTGAAATGTGCATAGGTGTAGGGTCTTGCACGGTTAACTTCTAGTTGCAAATCCAAGTTGGAAATATTGAGTACGTCTATGTATTTTATGCCAAACTGATAACCAAATTTATTTGCCCACCAGCCTGTACCTGCGGTTACATTGGCTAGCTTAAATTCATCCAAAAATAATTGTCCGTATGCCGAAAAATGGTTTAGGAAGTTCCATTTAAAATCCATGCCTACCATGGCATTATGGGGGCTGCCTTCGTTTTGTTCTATGGCTCGCAGAAAAATGATTGGATTCAAGTAACTTAGATTGATGGGTACGTGAAGTCGGGTAGTGTCATTATCGCCAAATGAAATTGCCTCAAAAACACCTACATTGAGATTTTTACCAATGTTTAAACTCAAGTGATGATAGGCTAAGAATTTATTTGGATACTGCGTATCAGAACGCGAACCACCAGGACTTGCGCGAACATGTGCCTTCATATCCGCAAAAATATTGGTGTATTGAAATTTCCAAACTTGGGTTTTAATTTTTAGGAACATATAGCTATTGGCAAAATCAGATAAAATCATGGAACGATAACCATTGCCTTCTAGGTTTTTATCATAGCCAAATTTCAGGTTAATATGCTTGGTGGCATTGAAACTGATGTAACCTCTTGCCGTAAAAAAATCCACCCCATTGGCTTTGTATTTTTTCCAAAATCCTTCGCCAGGTATCGAATACCTTTCTGCTATTGGGTCATTGATCCAATCTCTTGCGTATTCTGGGAAAATGGCTTGGTTTTCACCTAAAAAAGCATAAAAGCCTATTTTTTTATCAATGATCCCTCGTATATCAACGCCTCTAGTATTGATAAATGGTTTAGCCTCTTCATCCTTATCGACGCCCCCACTCAAATACAGTACAGGATTGAGATGTAAATCAAAGTGTTCTGTTTGGACATGATAGAAGTCTGATTTTTTACGGTATAGTTTTTTCCAAACAGGTTTTTTGCTGTCGTTATTTGCAGTGGTAGCCCACTCCCAATTGTCATTGGCAAGGTATGCCAGGTTATATTTGTCAGTATTACTCAGCTCGACCGATTTACTAAGAAACATACTGTCTGCAAAAATGGCAACCTCTTTTCTGCTGTATGGTTTGATACCGCTAAAAAAAATAGTAGATAGTTTTCCACTTTTAATTTCGTAGCGATCTACAAGGTGGTAATAATCTCTATTCAATGGGATATTAGTGCTTTGGGCGCTTGTATCTATGCAAAGAGATATCAGCAAAAAGAAAACGGCAAGTTGTTTCATAGTTGATATTTTAAACAGTTGCAATTTACTAAAATAGCAAGATAACCATTAAGAATGATTGAAAAACTATGCTTTTATGCGTTGTTATTTATCCATTAAAAATTTGAAGTCCAAAGAGACGATGCCAGCATTAAGTCCTGTATTTCTTTTGTAGTAACTATACTTAAAATCAACGCTTTTAAGGCCAAATATAGATAAACGGATAGCGGTAAATATATCAGTGTAGGTAACCCCTAATCCATATTGATTTGAATTAAACTTAGATAAATCGTAATCTGAAGTATAAAATTCTTGCGTGGATAAAAGTTGTTCATAAGGGGCAAAGTAATCAGCAGCGGTTTGTGTGTAATATCTGTAAGAAGGATGTAGGGTAAACTTCCCCGAAATCTTAATTGGAAGTTCAAGGTCGGTAGTGTGTGAAGTAACTCCCCAATTGTCAGTGTAGTAGCGGTAGTAAGTTCTTAACACAAATGTTTCATTGATAAAATAATTAAACCGCATCCCTATTGGAATCTTAAAGCGACTGTTTGGCAAACGTTCTATGTCATCTGCTAGTTGAAAGACATCCTTATTCTCAGGGGTCGCATAATTTGGAATACTTGCAGCATTACCGATGTAGTAGTTGTCTCTATCAGAAAAATAGACCCGCTGCATGGGGTTGGATAGCCAACCCTGTTGTTTTACCAAGTCAAAGAATATTGAAAACTGCGCATTTTTACTTAATATTTGTGAAAAGCTGAATGATAATGAATAGCTATTTCTAGCGGTATTTTCTACTAGCGTTGTATTGAACGGCTTCCAAATATCAGTGCCATTTTTATTTATTATGGCACCACTTTGGTTTAAAATTTTTACGCTACTAAAAAAACCACGGTTGATGTCTTGTCCTGCCTCAAGATAGGAATCTATCTCAGTGGCATATTTTGGTTTCCATGTGTCAAAGAAAACATTTCCTTTAACACTAAGTTCAGTATTTTTTTTATTGAAGAGTTTGGTATAACTACCACCAAATCCAAAGGAAGCATAATCAAATTCATCGGCCCAGTTTATATTACCACTCCATAGGGTATTTCTATCATCCGAAGAATGGCTATAACTCACATTGACATCTTTCCAAACATCATTTCTTGAAGCACCAGAAGAGGCTACCCATGGACTACCTTTCTTCTTTGCGACTGTTGAAGAAGCACCCGAATCGAAT
>CAYRIF010000170.1:0-8175 GCA_964424205.1 uncultured Roseivirgaceae bacterium
AAATCGTGCCATTTTTCAAATACTGGATGCTGATAAAAACATAATTGTTGAGACTACTTTGGAGGATAATGTTGCTTTTGAAATTGACACGTTACTAGCAGGTACTTATGAAACGGTCTTGTTACGCTCACCGGGATGTAATGAAAAAGAGGTGCAAAGCATCACCATTACCGAACCTGCCAATATGAGTTTTGATTTTACAAAAATTGATATCGCTTGTTTTGGATTGGAAACTGGAGAAATTAATGGAACGCTGACTGGCGGCACAGGCAATTATCAATGGGAGTGGTTTAAAGATGGTAGTGCCATGACTATCGCTGGTACAGGAAGTGATATTGCTTTAAAATCCATTACAGATGGCGATTACTCACTTCATGTCACGGATGAGAATAGTTGTGAATACCAATTTGACGTAGCTATTGTGCCGCTTTCAGATCCTATGGAGGTGGATTTAATAACCCAAGATATTTCGTGTCTTGGCGAAGCAGACGGATGGATTAGCGCTTCTGTAATAGGCGGTACACAACCATTTCAATACAGCTGGTCAAATGACCAGGGCGCATTAACTGATACAGACAATAGGTTGGAGGTTAGTACGCCGGGAAATTATTTCCTTGCCATAACGGATAATTTAGGGTGTCAAACCTTCGATACACTTTTTGTTTATGAGCCGCCTGGCATAGATTTTCCAGATAATATTAACCTATGCAAGGATGATCAATTCAGGGCAGTACTGAGCTATCCAGAAAATGATGTTGTTTATTCCTGGACAGCGAATAATGGATTTTCTTCGAGTGATTCAGTTGTAATGTTAAATACTACTGGAGATTATACGGCTTCTGTTACTCGTCCTAATGGATGTCGGTATGAACATACTTTTACGGTTAAAATGTTAGATGTAGAATTTATGGCATCTTTCCTAGGGGCAAGTTGGGTTGAAGTTGGTGATACCGTTTATTTGAAAGAGGTCAGCAGACCTAAACCTGATTCCATTACTTGGGATTTTCCCGAGGGATTATTGGTTGATTACGATTCTTTAGGAGATCCCTACATTTATGCTGATATACCTGGAGATTACACCATCGGCATGTATGGCTATAAAGATAGCTGTATGAGTTATGTTTCAAAGGTATTTACGTATTCAGAAAAAGGAGAAGCGCCTAAGTTGGTAGATGAGGATATTTTTGGACCAAAAGGGATAGAGGAATATAAGGTATATCCAAATCCTACGGATGGTAATTTTGAGATTGAAATTAAACTTTTTAATAAAGAAGAGGCAGCAGTATTTTTATATGATGTGAACGGAGATGAGAAATGGCGCACCAGAGGAGCGGATAACGATGAATACAATTTTTCGCCACACCTGACTAATCTGCAACCTGGCGTACATATTCTGATGCTGGTGACGCCAAGCTCTCGTGAAACGATTAAAGTGGTTGTTCAGTGATGAGATAGTGGGTCAATCGATAGAATGATTCAATATAACAATCAGAAATTAAAAACCCGGAATTAGAAAGAAAATGATATATAAATTACACATATCAATTTTTCTGTTGGTCATATTTTTAGGCTTTCGAAGCCAAGGGCAAGATATAGATAAAATAATCGAGAGCAAACCATTTGAATTTGGAGGAGGCAGTATTAACCTATCAAGTGTCTATTACAACTCTTTTAATGTGCCCTCTAATAGACCAGATTTATCTTATTATGCTTCGGGAAATCTGAATTTTAAAATCTTTGGATCGGCAGCGCCATTGAGTTTTAGCTATACCAACAGAAAAGTTAGTTATACACAGCCCTTTAATAAGTTGAGTTTTGCCCCACAATACAAGTGGATTGCTATGCGGTTTGGAAGTCAAAACCAAACCTATAGTCCATACACACTCAATGGTCATAATTTTAATGGTGCTTCCGTTGAATTAACCCCTGGTCCGATTACTGTTAAATTAGCATACGGTCGTTTTCAAAAAGCCATTGAACCGGATACGCTTCTAGGAAGTACCGCGGCGACTACTTTTAAAAGGATGGGACTTGCAGCTTCGGTAGGATACCAACGTGATGCGAATCAAATCAACGTTTCTTTTTTTGCTGGTAAAGACGACCAAAATTCCGTGGCCAAAGAAAACGTTCCTGAGGATACCAAACCAAAGCAAAACATGGCTTTTAGTATCGGGGGTGTTAAAAAAATCACAGCAAGAATCAATCTTACAGCAGATGTAGGGGCGAGTGTCTTATATCGCGATATTAGCAGTATTGGTCAAAAAAAAATTAGCAGGCAACAATTTTATGCTTATAAAACCAATATCAATTATAATGGGGAGGGCTATACGCTTTCATTGGGGTATGAACACGTGGATCCTAATTATACAAGTTTAGGAGGGTATTATTTTACCAACGACCTACAAAAAATAGTGCTTGGGGGCGCAACAGTTTTGGCAGATGGAAAAATAAACCTTAATGCACAACTGGGTAGAGAAAGGAATAATTTGCAAAACTCGGAAACAAGCACCACTAAAAACTGGGTGGGTGCTTTCAATGGCTCTTTTCAAATTAATCCGAAGTTGATGCTAGCACTTAATTATTCTAACTTTACGGCTTTCACAAACATTAGACCCTCTATATCAAATGATTATAGAGATGAGATTGACACCCTCAATTTTTATCAGATTAGTCAGAATGCAGCAGGTAGCATGAATTGGACGTTGGGTTCAAAGCGACGTCCCAAAATGTTATCAGTCAATGCATCACTGCAAACTACTGGTCTGAAAGGCTATGGAGAGGAGAATAATCCTGGTACTACCTACATGACCAATACCATTAGCTATGGCATTGTTATTCCTGAAAAAAGTATGAATATTTCTACTTCGGTCAATGCCTATTGGCAAGAATTTGGTACTGGTACTACAAAAGCGGTTGGCCCTGCTGTGGCGGTAGGTAAATCATTTTTTGAAAAACAATTGAAAAGTACTTGGTCAGCATCTTATAACATTAATCAGCAGGAGTCAACAGACCCTTCAAAAACGTATAGCCTGCGGTGGAATCTGAGTTTTCAAAGCAAACATAAGCGCGTTTTGGATCAACAAAAACGACAGGTGGAGCGTGAAAAGAAAAAGAGAGAATATGAGCTAAAAAAGAAGGATGAGGGATACCAGAAGGAAATATCGCAAAGCACCGGGCTATACTTGCCGGAAGCAATTTCTTTAAGGAAAGAATCCACAAAAAAGGTTAAAAAACAGGTAGAAAAGAAAGAGAAGGTAGCGCATACTAAAAAATATATTACCGAGCGACATCGGCTGAATTTTAGTATGGTGTATAGTCGAAGAGAGGTGCCAACTGCTGAATATCCAAGGTTTTCGGAATTTACCATACGTATTAATTATGCTTATTCGTTTTGATAAAATTTATCCAATAACCTCCCCATTCAATATAACCTCCTCAATGAGGTTACTGCCAAAGGCATATGGTAGAAAGGAATAAGAAGACATCTCTTTGGTGATAAAGACATTGGCGACTTTTCCTTTGGTGATGCTGCCGTGGGTGGATAATAAATCCATGGCATAAGCACCATTAATAGTGGCGGCATTAATGGCCTCTTCTGGGGTCATCTTCATTTGCACACATGCTAGTGAAAGCATCAAAGCCATTTTTCCGCAGGGGGCACTGCCAGGGTTGTAATCCGTAGCCAATGCCACTGGCAGCCCTGCTTCTATCATTTTACGCGCTGGCGGATAGTTCATCCTGAGGAAGAAAGCGGCACCAGGTAATAAAGTGGGCATTACTGTTGTATTTTGTAAGGCTTCAATCTCCGCATCACCGATGCGCTCTAGGTGATCAACACTTAAGGCACCAGTGGCTACACCTACTTGTACGCCACCTGAAATATGTAATTGATTTGCATGAATTTTAGGTTTTAATCTGTACTTCAATCCTTGTTCTAATATTCTGGTGGTTTCCTCTGGTGTAAAAAAACCTTTTTCACAAAACACATCACAGTAATCTGCCAAGCCTTCTGCTGCTACTTGCGGAATCATTTCATTGATCACTAAATCAATGTATTCATTTCTATCTTCATACACTTTTGGAATGGCATGCGCACCCAAAAAAGTAGTTTTGATGGTTAATGGCGTGGTTTCGTTCAGTCGTTTTGCTACCCTCAGCATTTTTAATTCATCTTCTGTGGTAAGCCCGTACCCGCTTTTTATTTCTAATGCCCCTGTGCCAAAACCAATCACTTCATTGACTCGTTGAAAGGCACTTTTATACAAATCATCTTCAGAAGTGTTTTGCAAGCGTTTCGCAGAGTTTAAAATACCACCACCTTTGGCAGCAATTTCTGCATAGCTAAGTCCTTTTATTTTATCAACAAACTCATCTTCTCTACTAGTCGCAAATATGATGTGACTATGTGAGTCAACAAAACTCGGAAATACGAATTTGCCAGTAGCATCGATTGTTTTGGTACTGGAAACGTCTCCTAACTCACACATTAACCCATAGTCGGAAATGAGTCCATCTTTCAAGTACAGATAAGCATTTTCTAACACCGGGAGTGATGATAGTGCAGCGCCTTGCTTCCAAGTATTTCCTTTGGCTTCCACCTGTACCAGCCCTTTGATATTTTTGATGAGTATGCCCATAATTTTTATTTTAAACAAAATTATGAAAATAATTGATGCTTTTTGCCTTACAATAATATTACAGGTAATAATTTCCGAAACGTCTCAATTCAATGTATGGTTGGATATACTAGATTGTAGGGTTTTCAGTTAAATATGTGTATTATTACATATAAACTGGAACTACATGGCGAAACAAAAAGACCCCCGTCCAAAGAATAAAAAGGCGTTAATTGAAAAATTAAGAAAGCGAAAGCCTGTTTTTTTAGATGGACATTCGGCTAGTTCTAAAAAAACTGATACCACCGCTGCCAGAGGAATTGCAGCCTCAGGATTAGAACAATACACTGGGGTATGGGGAGAAACACAAGCCTTGCACTTGTTGAATAGGGCACTGTTCGGGGTTAAAAAATCAGAACTAGAACATTTTAAATCATTGACACTAACTCAGTCTGTGGCTGAATTGTTGATACCAAGCGCAGCTCCCAATGCTCCTGTTAATGATTATAACAATTATGACAATGATAATTTTAATGATGCGGCAGTGGCAGAAGGAGAACCGTGGATAGATGCACCTTATGGTGATGATGCAGAGGGGTTAAGAACAATATCTTTGAAAGGATGGTGGATTAAAAACATCATTAATCAAGAGGCTACACTATCAGAAAAAATGTTGTTTTTCTGGCATAATTTGTTGGCAATACAAACTTGGGAGGTGTTTACTGGAAAAGCCTCTTACCAATATGTAGAAATGCTGAGAGCCAATAGTTTTGGTAATTATAAAACGCTGATAAAGGAGCTGACAAAGAACCCTGCCATGTTATTTTTTTTAAATGGCACATTCAATGAAAAAGATGCGCCTGATGAGAATTATGGGCGGGAGCTGCAAGAATTATTTTGTATCGGAAAAGGGGAAGGTGCCAATTTTACCGAAGGTGATGTGCAGGCAGCAGCAAGGGTGCTGACAGGCTGGGTAGTAGACTTTGATAGTATTAATCAAAAAGCAATGCCCAAATCACTTTTTCAATCCGACATACATGATACTTCGGATAAACAATTTTCTTCTTTTTATGGAAATACAGTAATTTCTGGGAAGACAGGAGCTGCAGGAGCGGAGGAACTTGATGATATGTTGGATATGATATTCGGCACCAATGAATTGGCAACTTATATTTCCAGAAGAATCTATAACTTTTTTGTCTCATCAAATATTGATGAAACGGTAGAACAAAATATGATTCAGCCGATGGCTGAATTGTTCAGGGCAAATAATTACGAAATAGTGCCACTGCTAGAGGCATTGTTCAAAAGTGCTCATTTCTATGATGCATTGACTATGGGTGTGCATATAAAAAACCCTGGTGAGCATGCTATGGGAATATGGAGGACATTGGACACGCCGCCTCTTTCTGGCGAAAGCTTGCGTACAAATTTACAATTCCACTCGTTTTTTCTTTGGGAAATGGGTGATATGGGGATGGAGATAGGGGATCCACCAAGTGTTTCAGGTTGGACTGCCTACTACCAGACACCTCAGTTCGACAAAGCGTGGATTACTACAGCCACCATTACTTTGAGAGCCTTGGTAACTGATGCCATGGTTTTTGAATATATGTGGGTAAATGATGATATTCAAGCAGGGGCAGATTTAATTCATTTTGTATCTGGTCTAAATAATCCAGGCGATGCGACAGATATGTTGACCGAGAGCACGCAACTTTTATTAGGTCTTCCTGCAACAACCGATATGATTACTACACTGAAAGAGATTCTGCTTTCAGGACAGGTTACCGATGCCTATTGGTCGGGTGCGTGGTTTGATTATGTAGGAAATCCGAACGATGAAGGGTTTCGTCAGGTATTAGAAAATAGATTGCGACCAACATTTCAGCATATATTACAATTTGCAGAATCTCAATTAATGTAAGGATAGATGAAAAGAAGAACGTTTTTAAGAAATTTAGGGAGTACCATTGCAGCAACAGGATTGTCTAGTAGTTTTGGATTTGGGATGCCAGGTGTAAATACCGTGCAGCAATTATTAAATATTGCCTTGGATTCTGACAAGGTATTGGTATTGATATATTTGGAGGGAGGAAATGATGGTTTGAATACGGTGCTTCCCCTGAATCAATTGTCTGCATTACACACGGTACGTCCGCATGTGATGCTGCCAGATTCGAGTTTAATAAATTTGCCACAAACGGAAGTAGCATTGCACCCTTCGTTGTCAGGCTTTTCCAAACTATATAATCAAGGTCGATTGGGCATTGTTCAGTCAGTAGGCTATGAAAATCAGAGTTACTCTCATTTTAGATCAACGGATATTTGGATGAGTGCGTCTGACGCTGATCAGCAAGTGAATACTGGCTGGTCGGGTAGGCTTTTGAATAATGAGTACCCTGCGTTTCCTGTTAATTTTCCGAATGATGCAATGCCTGACCCGTTAGCGATAGAGATGGGTAGTGGTAGTTCTTTGTTATTTCAAGGACCTACAGCAACGATGAGTATGTCTATTTCAGATGAGACTGCTTTTCATAATTTGATTAATGATGTGGAGGAGCCAGCGCCTAATACGCCTGCTGGAGAGCAACTAAAATATATTAGATTGGTAGCACGCCAGTCGCAAGAATATGGCGCAGTAGTAAAAACGGCAGCAGAGAAAGTGACGCAACAAGCATCATTTCCTGATACAGGTTTAGCCAATCAGTTGAAGATTGTTTCTCGTCTGATAGCAGGAGGTTTGCAAACGCCTATTTACTTGGTGCGATTGGGCGGTTTTGATACGCATGATAATCAGGTAGTATCGTCAGATCATACCACAGGACAACATGCAAATTTACTAAAAGAATTGGATGATGCTGTCATGTCATTTATGACTGATTTAGAGCAGCAGGGAACCGGAGATCGCGTGATGGGCTTGACTTTTTCAGAGTTTGGAAGAAGAATAGTATCTAACGCCAGTCTGGGAACAGATCACGGCGCAGCACAGCCGATGTTCTTTTTTGGAAATAAAGTAAAGGGAGGAGTGATTGGTAGCAACCCGATTATTTCAACGGTGGCTACTTATGAAGACAACTTGCCGCTGCAATATGATTTTAGACAAGTATATGCATCTGCCATGCAGCAGTGGTTGGGTACATCAAGTACCACTTCGTCGGATATGCTCTTCAAAGAATTTGACACCTTGTCGCTAATCGGCACCTCCGATATTACGGGTATTTCGGATTCGGTGAATGAGCATGGCATTATGGTTTATCCAAATCCTATCAATGGGAATACCACAATATCGTACTTGTCATTGGGAGGGGAGGTATCCATTAACCTATTTGACATCCAAGGAAGGAAACAGGCACACCTTTTTATGGGTGTTAAACCTAGAGGAAAGCAGTTATTGAAGTGGAACTCCAACGGAATAAGTCCTGGAAAGTATATCGTGGTGATTGAATCGGCTGCTGGTAAGCAGGTGGCTTCGGTGATTAAGAATTAAACAGATTTACTGTTTCAACATTCCATCAACCAAGGTCAACGCCCCAACTTTATTATAAGTATGAATCGT
>CAYRIF010000171.1:0-8174 GCA_964424205.1 uncultured Roseivirgaceae bacterium
TCAAAATTAGAGAAAGACATCTCATCCTGAGACTTGTCTTCTTTTGTCCTCGTAGTATTGATGAAAAGGTGTTCCATCTCAATTGTCTGACCATTGCTTAGCACCACTGCTCGCTCCATCACGTGTTGCAACTCTCTGACATTTCCCATCCACGCATATTTTTTCATCCTGCTCAACATGGCATCATTTAACGAACGAAAAGTTTTGTTATATTTTTTACTATAAAAATTCAAAAAGTAATCAGCCAACAGAGGAATATCCTCAGAACGTTCACGTAAAGGAGGAATCTGCAGTTCAAGGGTATTGAGACGGTAAAGCAGGTCTTGCCTAAATTCGCCCTTGTCCACCATTTTATACAGTGGCATATTAGTTGCAAAAACAAAGCGAACGTCAACAGCGATAGGCTTACTAGATCCCACTCTGGTAATTACTTTATTTTGCAACGCCGTCAATAGTTTGGCCTGTAACGGCAAAGAAAGGTTGCCTATCTCATCTAAAAACAGGGTGCCCCCTGCTGCTACCTCAAACCTACCCACTCTATCTTCTTTGGCATCCGTAAACGCGCCTTTAACATGTCCAAACAATTCACTCTCAAATAATGTTTCGCTAATGGCGCCCAAATCCACATTGACAAAAATCTCACAACTCCTATTTGAATTTCGGTGAATCGCTCTTGCCACCAATTCTTTTCCTGTTCCGTTTTCCCCCAGAAGCAGAACATTGGCATCCGTTTTAGCCACCTGATTTATCATTTGGAATATTTTAACCATCGGCTCACTCTGTCCAATGATGTCTTGCTGTCCTTCTATTTCGTTTTGCAATTCCTGCTGACCTGAGCGTAGTTTTTCCATTGCCACCCTAGACTCTTTCAGTCGCAATGCAGAAAGTAATGTCGCCAAGAGTTTTTGATTCTCCCATGGCTTCAAAACAAAATCAGTAGCCCCCTCTTTCATTGCCTTTACTGCCAAATCAATATCGCCATAGGCAGTAACCAAAACCACCACCGCCGTAGGATCAATTTCCAATATTTTGTTCAGCCAATAAAACCCTTCTTTGCCAGCGCTCACATCGCCTGTGAAATTCATATCTAACAAAATCACATCATATGATTCATTTGAAAGCAAATCAGGAATTTCTTCGGGGTCTGAAACCACATCTACTTGTGAGAAATTTCTTTTCAAAAAAAGTTTTGCCGCATCAAGCACATCTAGGTCATCGTCAACCATCAGTACTTTTCCTATGTTTTTAGATTTGTGTTTCATTAACCATTTCGTCTCTTTTTTTGTACCGAGCACTTTTTCGAATCCTTCTTGATATTATTCGACAAATATAACTCTAATCCGCCACGTTGCACATTTGTCACTTTTTAGACTAAAACTAATAATAAAATGTCCGAAAACGAACACTTCTGTTCGAAAATGAACATGCTTATCCCTAAAATACCCTTTAAACATAGAAAAAACATTTGGCACACTTGTGGCAACTGAAAGGATGATTAGTAGCATTTTTATGTGGTTGGTGTTACAGTTTAGCGATTGTAACATCAATTTATTTCAAAACATACTTTTAAGAACATAAAAAATACACAATGATAAAAACGACAACCTTAGGAAAAATATTCACTACCGATGAGTTAGAAACTGCTGCCTTAAGCAACATCAATGTTACCATTCAGAAGGGAGAATTTGTTGCCATTATGGGACCCTCTGGTTGTGGAAAGTCCACCTTGCTAAATATATTAGGTCTATTAGACAAACCCACGAGTGGTCAGTATTTGTTTGCCGATACAGAGGTTTCACACCTCACAGAAAGCAAACGTGCTAAGTTTAGAAAAGGAACAGTTGGTTTCATCTTTCAAAGTTTCAATCTGATTGATGATTTGACGGTTTACGAAAATGTAGAACTACCATTGCTCTACTTAAAAGTTTCCGCCAGTGCGCGCAAAAATAAGGTAGAAGCCATACTAAAACGCATGGATATCATGCACCGTAGGAAGCATTATCCGCAACAGCTTTCGGGTGGGCAGCAGCAAAGGGTTGCAATTGCCAGAGCAGTGGTCTCTAACCCAAGCGTAATCTTTGCCGATGAACCTACCGGAAACCTAGATTCCAAGAATGGCGACCAAGTCATGAATATTCTTTCAGCATTAAACAAAGAAGGCGCTACCATCATCATGGTAACGCATTCTCCCTACGACGCCAACTACGCACACCGTGTTATTCGCTTATTGGATGGCAGTATTATTTCAGAAAATATCCGAGAAAAGTTTCATGTTTAAATCATAAAAGTCCTCCATTACACCGTTTACAAACGCCCATAGAAACAAATATTATGCTTAAAAATATCTTTAAAATTGCCAGACGAAACCTAATCCGCTACAAAATGCATAGCCTCATCAATATCATTGGTTTGGCAATGGGCATCACCTGCGGCATCATCATTTTTCTAGTCATCCAATATGAATTAAGCTATGATACTTATCACAAAAACTATGATAAAATTTATCGGGTTTATTCCGGCGATATTACGTATGGCGAAAAAGATTATTCTACAGGTGTTCCATATCCCACCCATCAAGCATTAGCCAATGATTTTCCAGAAATAAAAAAAATAGCTCTGGTAGAAGAAACCTATCCGGCGATGATTAGCATTGAAAAACCAGGGCAACGTCAAAAATTTAAAATTGACAATGAAGAAGAAAAAGCAGCTTATATCACTTCCGATTATTTTGATATTTTTGATGTGAAATGGATTAGTGGCAATCCAAAATCAATGGATCATCCTAATCAAATTATTTTGAGTGCAGCATTTGCCAAACGTTTCTTTCCGGGTGAGGATGCTTTGGGAAAAACTTTAAACTTCAATAACCAAACAGATTGCACCGTGGCTGGCATTATTGAAATGCCCCCTTCAAATACCGATGTGCCATTCCAACTTTTCATATCATTTAGCACTATAAAATCTTCGGAAAAAATGAAAGATCGCATTGACAATTGGGGAAGTATCTCCTCTAATGTCCAATGTTTTGTGACCATTGATTCTCCCGCCCAAGTTAAGAACGTTGAACAAGGGCTCCCAAAATTTGCTGATAAATATTTTGGAAATGAAGATGCTAGTAACAGAAGTGATTTTTACCTTCAACCACTTTCAGATTTTCATTTCAATGCCGACCTCTCAAATTTCAATTTTCGCTCTATTTCTAAAAATAGTTTAATAATTTTGGGCTTTATAGGACTCTTTCTTGTAGTCACTGCTTGTATTAATTTTATCAATTTAGCAACGGCATTAGCCACAAAAAGATCCAAAGAGGTAGGCATCAGAAAAGTAGTAGGTAGCAGCAAAAAACAATTGATGTTCCAATTTCTAGGAGAGACATTATTTATTGTGCTGCTCTCGACAGCAGTTGCTTTTTTAATCATGAATATCTTCTCCAAAAGCATTGTTGAGATGCTCGGTCTTGACATGACGCTTGCGCTGATGCAGCCTAAATTACTGATTGCTTTACCTATTTTAATTATCGCCATTGTTTTATTGGCCGGTCTATATCCTGCCTTTGCACTTTCAGTTACCCTTCCTTTGGATGACATCAAAAACAATATGAATAATAAAGCTTCGAAGGGAATAATACTTCGTAAAACCCTAACCGTCGCACAGTTTGCCATTTCGCAAATACTAATTATTGGCACCATCATCATGATGTGGCAAATGGAGTATATGCAAAATGGTTTGGTAGGGCTTAACAAAGATGCCATTATCAAAGTCCATATACCAAGGGAAAGTAAAATTTCACTAAAGAAAACCACTAAAAACGAAATTGCAAAAATTGCAGGAGTAGAACGTGTGAGCATTGCCTACACGCCACCAGTATCGGGAAGCGTCAGCAATAGTAATTTTAGCATTGTTGGAAAATCCTTCGACAAAGAACTAATGGTTCAGTCTCTATTTGCAGATGCAGACTATTTAGAAACGTATCAGTTAAAACTATTGGCTGGTGCAAACTACAGGGCATCGGACACCATCAATGGGTTCGTGGTCAATGAAGCTTTTATCAAGCAAGTAGATTATCAAAACCCTGAGGATATCATAGGAGAAACCATGCGATTTTATGGTGTCGAGGCACCGATCACAGGGGTAGTTAAGGATTTTACAACAGGCGCCTTCTATGACAAAATACACCCAGTATTAATTACGCCCCGAGCAAGCACCTACAGATGGTTAAACGTCAAACTAAATGCGGCTGATGCCACAAATACCATCAAACAAATTGAGAAAATATGGTCAAAATCCTATCCCGATGATATATTCTTTTATGAGTTTATTGACGAGTCTGTCGCTTCATTTTATGAAGAAGAAGCACGACTTACCAAGTTGATGAAAATATTTGCAAGCATTGCCATTTTGATAGGTTGTTTGGGTTTGTTCGGATTAATTTCTTTCCTTACCACACAAAAATCGAAAGAAATAGGCATTAGAAAAGTATTAGGAGCATCCGTAGCAAGTATTGTTTTTTCTTTCTCCAAGGAGTTTACGATATTGGTATTGATTGCCTTTGCCATCGCAGCACCATTGAGCTATTACTTCATGTCTGATTGGCTTACTCAGTTTGCCTATAAAATAGATTTTGGAGTAAGCATCTTTCTATTTGCACTAGTCATATCCATGCTGATTGCTTGGGCAACCGTTGGCTATCAATCTGTAAAATCCGCCATGGCTAATCCAGTAGATTCGTTGATGGATGAGTAAAAGAAACGCATTAAATTAAACATATGAAGGTTTATTATCGTAAGTTTAAAATGACCTAGGACATATGACCGTATTAATCTAAAATCATATATAATACTTGTCGATGAAATATATCATTTCAATATTTATAATAATCCTTTTGTCGTCTTTGTACTTCATGAATTCGTCATCAGAAAGTGAGGAAGAGGGAAATCAACTTAGCGAAGTGCCTATTCTTACCCAGCCGAGAAAAAAGGAAGTTACCTTAGAAGTTACCGCAGAAAAAATTGACACGACACTTGCCGAAATATCCGCAACTGTAACCAGTGAGAAAAAACCTACCGTGCGATTTAAAGGACAAATCAACGGTATCAACTTAGAAGCACCACCTGATAAATTCGAGATTGCTACACTAAAAAAAATCAAAGAAACAAATGCCAATTGGATATCAGTAATTCCATATGCTATTTCTTATGATTACAAAGGGAAAGTGAACTTTGACATGCAAAGACAATGGTGGGGAGAAAAAAGTGAGGGCATCATTGCAACCATAAAAATGGCAAAGAAACTCAACCTTCATGTGATGATTAAGCCACAAGTCTGGGTGGTGCGGCAAGGCTGGACTGGTGATTTTGAATTGGAAGGTGAAGAATTTGAAATTTGGAAAGCTGCGTATAGAAAGTATATTTTAAACTACGCTCAAATTGCCAATAACCATGGTGCTGAAATGCTCTGCATTGGTACAGAATACAGAAAAATGGTCAACAAACATCCTGAATTTTGGCAAACATTAATAAAAGACATTAGGAAAATATATGCTGGAAAACTAACCTATGCCGCCAACTGGGATAACTATGAAAATATTCAATTTTGGGATGAACTAGATTACATTGGGATTGATGCTTACTTTCCGTTAAGTGATGAGAAAACGCCTAACGTAGCCACCCTAAAAGAAAACTGGCAAACAAAATTATCAGCAATCGACAGTATCAGAAAAAAATGGAACAAACCCATTTTATTTACAGAGTATGGCTACCAAAGCATCGATCACACATCGGCAGGGCACTGGAAACTTGAAGCCGATTCTTTGCAACAAAATTTCCAAGCACAATCTAATGCCTATGAAGCAATCTTTCAGACCTTCTGGGATAGGGAATGGTTTGCTGGCGGATTTATCTGGAAATGGCATATACAAAATTGGCATGATCATGACACCAGCAAAAGATTTACGCCGCAAAAAAAGCCAGTGTTGGAAGTGATTAAAAAACGGTATGGGCAATAAATAATATTGGTAAAGCACCACACCAAGCAAACATGACTCAGGTATCCTCAACTTCCATCCGCATATGAGTCAGGAGTTTAGTAAACCCTACTTTTTCATACGCCTTGATGGCTGAAACGTTATCACTGTAAACATCTAATCTTATTTCGTTGATATCGTAAGAAGTACACCAACCAACTAATGTTTTCAAAATTTTTGCATTAATTCCTTTTCCTCTGTGCAGAGGAAGTACATACATAAAACCCAAATACCCAAATTTCTTATGTTTGAAACATGATCGTGATTGTTCGATTCTAGCATAGCCTGAGCCAACAATTTCATCATTAATTTCAGCCACTGCAAGGTGAATATGATCTGCAACAATCATATGCCCTATATCATAATAAGTGGCGTCTTCGTTTTTTATCGTTGGGTTAAAAGGTCGCTCTGCTGCTACAACTCCTTGTTCAAATGCTAGTAAAGTAGCTAAGTCAGCCATTGTTGCTTTTCGAATAGTTAATTGCTCCATAGGTGAAATTTACTAATATTTTTTCATTTATAGACCTCCTAGGTTTTACACCTACGCTTACCTGCTTCGGTGTACGAGGAAAAACCTAGGAGGTCTGGTCTAAATTATGACAAAAAAAATCCGATGTCCTTTCGGACATCGGATTTCAACTGTCATTATTAACTTACTTATTATCCTCTTTTGTGATCCGTTACATCAATCACCCTACTCTCACCATCTTTAGTGACAGTGATTTCATTATCACATGCCCCATCACCAAAATCAATCAATATGTTTTCTTCTCCTTTTGTAAATGATTTCAATCCTTGTACCGCAATGTGCACCCCTTCCATTCTACATTTTCTTTTATAAATCATTTTTGAAAGAATTTCCATGCTGTAGTCAAGTCCTTGTTTATTCACGCCGCTTGCCTCACCGCTAATATGAAACTCATCGTTGATTGGGTTGGCTTCTCTAATCCAAGTCACTGTCTTATCAGAATCTCTCGTTGCAAATACACCATCAGGCCATGTTGCTTTTCCTCCTGCCAACACTTTATTCAAACTCAGATAATCATCTTTGCTTTCCGAAACATTGGTTACCGTTTTTACTCCTTCAATGGCAATGTCATTAATCGTTAAATTTTCAGGGGTAAAAGTCCAAACTGCACCTGGTACATATTTTCTGCTGGTGTAGGTAATGTTAATTTTACCAGTTCTTACTTTTCCGCCAGGCCCTTCACAACCATCACCAAAGTCAATAACAATAGTCTTTGCCTCTTTGTTATGCGTAATTGTGGCACATCTTGTAAAACTTCGAGTGGTATCTCTCCCCATTCTTCCGCCTTCTGCGCCTTTAATATCAAATGCTTCTAAACTTACCGCATCTACATCTTCAAAATAGCCATCGACAACTTCTTCCTGTGTGGTGGTTTCAGTTAGCTGATCGTCCGTTTTTAGTACCTCCTCTTGCGTAGTATCACATGCTGTCAGCCCAAAAAATATCACAGCCACCAATGCAATCGCTACATTCTTAAAACTTGTTTTTAAATTTTTCATTTTGCTTATTTGTTTAACTTCGATTATAAAAATTGTGAAATTCGAATTTGTTAGTGCTTAGATGACGCACAAACGAAAAGGTTTAAAATAAAAGTTTATTTTTTTTGCTGACATTTAGAATCCAGCTGTAAGCGATTGGTTTTCTGTGTTTTATATCTTTTAACCCATATGAAATTAATATCCTTAATAGACAGATAATCTGTGAGGGCACCAGGCCATAAAGACGAAACCGTACAATAAATATGCACAGAAGGAAAAATATTTCATCCTTTTTTTTGATTTTAAGCAAATTTTACCCGTTTTGGAAAAAATATTTTTACAACCAGTATAAAAATTACTTCATAAAGCATCATTTTCTAGATATTTCTACTTCTTCGCACCACAAAAAAAACTTTTACAAAAAAGGGCAAAAATTTTAATCATTTTTATAGCTATCGCCTATCAAAATCCGTATTACGCAAAAATTCTTTTCTTTATGCTGCAAAACAAATATTTCACAAAATTTAAATTTGCATTTCCCCCCCCCATACTATATTGCGGTCACAAACCATGTTAAACGAAATTAAATATTATGAAAAGACGATTTATTAAACTCGCTTCCGTCATGGCAATGTCTGCATAGGGC
>CAYRIF010000172.1:0-8172 GCA_964424205.1 uncultured Roseivirgaceae bacterium
TTTATAAATTTTTTATTGATAATATGTAATAAATTACTGTAATCACTCCAATCTAAAACCTCACCAATAGTTAAAGGTAGTAATGCTTTTTGAAACAATGATGCTCTCCTTTCCTTTACAATAGGCAAAAAGAATAGCAGCTTATCAAAAAATCCAATTCTTTTTTTTGCACCATTTAACTTTTCTTCTGAAGCTATTAACTTTTTATGCTCACTTTCCAAGTCTATCCTTTTTTTAGCGATTAAATCTATAGCTTTGGTAAGTGCATCCACATCTAATGCTTTAACCAATAGATTTTCTAATGCAATTGCAGATTGCAAATGGTCATGTATATCTGCTACGGTGCTGTTAAGTTTATCAAACAAAAATTGTTTACACCCTTCTATGTTTTTATTACTTTCATACTCTAAAGAGAATTTTCCTAAATAGAAGTCTCTTAACCCTTCATAGTCCTTATCCTCATAGCTTTTCATAAAACCGTTACCTATTGGGCTTTCAAATTTTGAATACTTTGAGTATTTACTAGAAGAAAAGTATAAGCCAAATGAATCTAAATCAGGTAGCCAACGGCTAGAAAAATTATTACATTTCTCCTCTTTCTCTTTGAAACTATCTAATATATTAGTGATGGCTTGATTGTTTGTGGAGCTTGCCATAAGCAGATAGGGCGGCTGTTTTTTGATAACGCTCTCTACCACTAGATTAGCAACTACCGACTGTAGCAAGGTGGTTTTCCCTGTTCCAGGTGGACCATTTACTGCTAATACGTCACCATTCTCTAATTTTGTAAATGCACATATACTTTCTCTTTGTGTTTTCGAAAGTGGAAAATCCCCTTTCATTTGACCTAAGTGGTTCTTATTTCTCTGTATTTCCTGTTCCGTGGGTATCGAAATTGACAATGCTGTCTCATTGCCAATAAATTTATTAAAGAGAGAATTTTGAGGTTTAATTTCAATTATCTTATCATAGAGATTTCGGATATTGGAAGTTAGGTTACGCTTAGTGCCGTTTTTTACATAAATCTCCTTTTCCAATGCTGTATTAAATTCTTCAAAATCCTTGCCTGTTACTTCTTTGAAAAATAACTCGCATTTATCCCAATATTCTGTCCAATCCTTGGTCACAAAACTCATTTTTTCTAAATCCTTATCAACTTTTCCTATTGATGCTACACGATAATAATTACTTGGATTTGGGGTTAAATATTCCCTTACAAAAAAAGGATTTTCTTCACTTGGATAAAGATTTCCTTGCCTATCAATTCTAGCCGGCATCCAAAATGGATAGACAACTTGGCTTTCCTTTCGGTCTTGTTTTGCATGCTCAAAATCAAAAGTTGCTTTGCATGGACATATGTCAACAGCTATAGTTTTAACTTCTTTCTTTACATTTGCATTTTTCCAAAGAATTTCTTTTCGAATATCTGGCACTTTATTGATAAAATAGTTATCAACTTTAATAACATCATAGGTGTTAACATTAATCTTCTTTCTGTCTGCATCCGCAAGTGTATTTTTCCAATATTTAAGCCAGCCCAAATTACCTTGATTTATATCTGTTCTTAATTCAAATTTTCATTAATACCATAGTTATGGTCTCTTCATATAATTTATTTTTTTGTAGTGAATTATATTGAAGCGCCATCATTACTTTAGCTTGGAGAAATTATTTTAATTGTCCTTTCTAATTCTGATTTTGTTAGTGGTTTCCCAAATTTTTCATTAAAGGCTACCGCAAGTGCCTTTTTTACATCAGCAGTTTTCTTATCCGTATAATTATTCTCGTTATGAAATTTTACCGCAAGTTGGACAACTATATCAGTCTCTAGCTGATTGATGGCTTTTGGTATATCCTTTTTAATTGTCTTCCAACTGATATTAGAAATAGAAACAAATTGATTGTCACGCTTAGCGTTATCTTCCGCATCTACAAAATAAGTCAAAGCCATTTTTGCTTGCCCAATATGATCTACAAAATATTTTTTTTGATAAGCCTGCATGATTTCCAGTAAGGGATATTCTTGAATGAGCTGATGGAGGTCATAGAAATCCTTTCTAGAACCCCTTCCAATAATTGCTTTTATTTTCATAGCACCAATATCAAGAGGACTAGCAAGCCGGACACCTTCAAAAATTTCTATTTCCAAAAGAGTCTTAAAAGGATAGTTTAATAAATCCACTTTAATACCATCAATATAACCAAACACACCTACACCACTTATTGAAAGTGATTCATACCTTGCTCCAAAAGATTTTTTTAATTTTTTATTTAAATTGAAAGATACATCTTCATCAAAGTCTCTTTCAACAAATAAATCTAAGTCTATGGATGTTCTGTGGTTATACCTTAATGCCAGGTTAGTTCCTCCTACTAAATAATGGTCTTTTAAATAAGAGAGCTTCATTAATTCCGATAAAAGCCCTTTCATTTTATCTTCAACTGCTTGCATTTGCCATTGTTTTATAATAATCCAATATCATCGTTGGAACTCCCATATAATTTTTAATTATTACGTATATCTCACTGTATGAAAAGACTGACTGCAAATGCAAAAGTTCTAAATCAGAGCCTCTTTGAACCAGTCTAGCAACAATAAATGCTTGATCTCTAATTTCATCTAAGTTGTTAAAGTCTGCATCCCAAAATGTCCTTTTTTGTAGGTATTTTTTATTGAGTTTCTTGATTTTCATCTTAATTTCCTCTTCGTTCAAGAATATAGCCATTTTCAACACACAGAAATACTATTATGGTCTCATAATTTACCCAAAAACATTCTCATTTCCAATAAATTCAACCAAATACTTCTGGATAGTTCTATTAACAAAATTAGCTATTAATATTTTTTAGCAGCCACTATCAGCCCTGTTGACCAATTCATTTTAGTCAAATTAAAATCTTCTCTACCTTCCAAATATTCCACTAATCCATTAACATTTTCTTGATGCCCATCAGGCCAGTTTGGTTGTGCCATCATATCATCAATCACGTACAACCCTCCCACTTTCAACAAGTCCAGCGTTTCATTTAACACACTATACTTACCCGGCCATGCATCGGCAAATATAAGGTCAAATTTTTTTCCTTTGTAATTCTTTATCCATGAACTTCCATCATCACATACAATCTCTACCCTTTCATCTTTTCCGAAATATCCTTCAGCAATTTCAGTCAATTTCGGATCATTGTCAACAGTGATTAATGTAGATTCTGAATCCATTCCATCAATCATCCAAGATAGCGAAAGCCCTATACCAGTACCTAATTCCAGTAGACGGGACTTAGGCCTAGAAGTGATTAGTGTTTTCAAAAAAGAACCAATATATAAATCAGAGGGCATTGTAAATCCAATTTCCATTGATTTAAGCTCAATTTCGGAATGCATTTTTGGTTTGTTAAGAATATTTGATTCTCTCATAATCTTTATCCCATTTTATTACAGACCTACTAGGTTTCCAAAAACTAGTAGGTCTAATTTGCGCTTAATTTATATACATTTCCCTAGGGTCGGTAATATACCCAGCAATCGCAGTAGCCGCAGCCGTCAGCGGACTGGCCAACAATGTTCTTGCTCCTTGCCCTTGCCTCCCTTCAAAATTTCTATTAGAGGTGGATACGCAATATTCGCCCTTTGGCACTTTGTCTTCGTTCATTCCCAAACATGCCGAACAGCCTGGCTCTCTTAATTCAAAACCCGCTTCCTCCAAAATTTTGTCCAATCCCTCGTCAATAATCTGCTGTCTCACTTTTACTGAACCAGGTACAATCAATGCATTGATATTGTCAGCCTTTTTCTTTCCCTTTACAAAGCTGCTTACCAACCTAAAATCCTCTATTCTTGAGTTTGTACAGCTCCCTATAAAAATATAGTTGACTGTTTTACCTAATAAATGACTACCCGGATGCAAATCCATGTAGGCTAAAGATTTCGAGAACGATGCCTCATTACTATCCCCTACTGTTTCATCAAAGCTAGGAACGGTCGCAGTGATTTTCATGCCCATTCCAGGATTGGTACCGTAGGTAATCATGGGCGTGATGTCTGCAGCATCAAAAATAATTTCTTTATCAAATTTTGCCTCATCATCTGATTTCAAGGTTTTCCAATAAGTCACTGCATTGTCAAATTGCGCTCCTTTTGGTGCAAATTCTCTACCTTCTACATAGTCAAAGGTCGTTTGGTCTGGGGCAATCATTCCACCCCTTGCCCCTAATTCTATGCTCATATTACAGACGGTCATCCGGGCTTCCATTGACAAATTACGGATTGTCGAACCAGCAAATTCTACAAAATAACCTGTACCACCAGATGCTGAAATTTTAGAGATGATATACAATACAATATCTTTTGACAGCACTCCTTTTTCCAGCACGCCATCTATGGTGATGCGCATGGTCTTAGGCTTATTTTGCAATACACATTGACTTGCAAAAACTTGCTCAACTTCACTCGTACCAATACCAAATGCAATGCTTCCAAATGCACCATGGGTAGAAGTATGGCTATCGCCACAAACCATGGTCATTCCTGGTTGCGTCACGCCTAGTTCCGGTCCTATTACATGAACAATCCCTTGATATGGATGCCCCAAACCATATAATTCAATACCATGATGTTTGCAATTTTCTGTGAGTTTATTCACCTGCTGCCTCCCTAGCAATTCCTTGATTGGTAAATGCTGGTCTTTGGTTGGCACGTTATGGTCAGCCGTGGCTACAATTTTATCTTTCCTAAATATGGGTATCCCTCTTTTTTCGATCCCTGCAAATGCCTGTGGACTTGTCACCTCATGTATTAAGTGCTTATCAATATACAAGAGATCGGTTCTCCCACTAATATTGGTCACCACATGTGCATCCCATACTTTGTCAAATAATGTTTTTGCCATTGTCATTTTTTTACAATAATAGTAATTTATTAATATGCTATACCCTAGAAAAAATTCCCCCCTAACCACAGGGGGGAATAACAAACAACCAAAACTTGCTTATCTATAAAATAGCGTTTTAAACAAGTTTGAAAAAAGGTCAAACCAAAACCTTTTTCTTTAGGAAACCATTTCCAAACTACTCACTAATGATTCCAAATCTTTTTCATCTATCTGTTTTTTCTGATCCGCCAATGCTAAAAACTTCATATAAATAGGCTCCATTTCGTTTTTTGCGTATATATATCCTAAATCATCAAGTTTATGCCGTAAAGCCGCCCGTCCACTTCGTGCCGTTAAAATAATTTCTGAGCCTCCTGCTCCTACATCGGCCGGATCAATAATTTCATAGTTTTCTCTATGTTTCAAAAAGCCATCTTGATGTATTCCTGATGAATGCGCAAAGGCATTTCTTCCCACAATTGCTTTGTTAGGCTGTACCGGCATGCGCATCAGTCTAGAGACCATTTTACTCATCGGGATAATTCTCTTGGTATCAATACCTGTTTCCAAATTCAAATATGGGTGGCTTTTCAGTATCATCACTACTTCCTCTAAAGAAGTGTTTCCTGCTCGTTCGCCAATGCCATTAAGTGTCACCTCCACCTGTCTTGCACCATTTTGTAGCCCTGCGATTGAGTTAGCCGTTGCCAAACCTAAATCGTTGTGACAGTGTACCGAGATAATTGCCTTATCAATATTTGGCACATTATTCATCAAGTGATTAATTCTTTCTCCAAAACTATTCGGTAGCGTATACCCTGTTGTATCTGGTATATTAATTACCGTTGCACCGGCGTCAATAACAGACTCTACCATTTTTGAAAGAAAATCTATGTCTGCTCTACCCGCATCTTCTGCATAAAACTCAACGTCATCAACATATTTTCGAGCATACTTTACCGCTGCTACTCCTTGTTCTAGCACCTTTTCTCTAGTGGACTTCAGTTTATGCTGAATATGGATGTCTGAGCTTCCAATTCCCGTGTGAATTCTTTTTCTTTTGGCATATTTGAGTGCCTGCGCTGCTAGGTTTATGTCCATTGTTACGGCACGTGTCAAAGCGCAGATGACAGGATTACTTACTGCTTGAGAAATCTCAACAACAGAGTTAAAGTCTCCAGGACTAGACGCTGGGAATCCTGCTTCAATTACATCAACCCCCAGTTCTTCAAGTCCTTTTGCAACTTCTATTTTCTCCTTGGTATTTAACTGACAACCAGGGACTTGCTCACCATCTCTAAGTGTCGTATCAAAAATTTGTATTCGATCTGCCATATCTCTTATATATAATGGGCAATCTAAAAGTATTACTATTGGATTTAAAATAAATATAAATTATATTTACTGCCTACAAACATGTATTTAATTATTTAACCATCTGATTTTCAGCATTTTAATATACTTATAATTACAATGTCCAAAAATAGTTCAGATTTTCTTTTCCAGCTTACAAAATCGCTTAGCAAAGGGGAAAAACGTGCCTTTAAGCTATTTGTAGCAAGGCATAAAAGTGGGGAAAATGCAAAATTCCTAAAATTATTTAACCAAATAGACAAACAAGATACGTACAATGAAAAAAAAATATTGAAAAAAGAGCCTTCGTTTATTCCCGCTCAATTTAGCAATCTAAAAGCAAACCTCTACAAGCAAATACTGCTAAGTCTACAAAATCAAAAACCGCAGCATAATCCTTCCATGCAAATCAGAGACTTAGTCGATCAATCTAATATTCTATATGACAAATGCCTTTACCGCCAAAGCTTCAAGGCCATCGAAAAAGCCAAACAACTAGCACTGAAAAATAATATTCCCTTGCTGCGCTTAGAAATTATAGAGTTCGAAAAAAAACTAGCCCCAAAACTAACTGATTTTAGGATAGATGGTATCATCAATGACTTGATGCAAGAATCAGCTGAAATTAGTGAGCAACTGAAAAGCCTCCACCACTTTTCAAATTTATCCTTAAAGCTCTACTCCTTTTATATGAATATTGGTTTTATCAGAGACCACAAAGACTTTGAAATTGTAACAAGTTTCTTTTTCTCTAGCATGCCTGCATTCAAAGAGGGGCAATTGTCATTTGATGAGAAAACATACCTGTTTAATTCCATGGTGGGTTACTATTTTTTTATTCAGGATGATGAGCGGGCATTTGAATATGCAAAAAAATGGGTAAACCTATTTGAAGAAACCCCAAGTCTTATTACCCCGAAAACAGAAATGTACATCAGGGCGATGAACAATTTGCTCATTAGCCAAAACAAACTATATAGGTACAACGAATTTGTAGAAACGTTTAAAAAATTTGAGGAAATTCCTACGCTAAAAAACATCAACCTCACTAAAAATATTAAATTACTACTTTTCAAATACATCTCTACCCATCGTATCAATTACTTTTTTCTTCTAGGTGATTTTAAGAATGGTGTGGCAATCATCCCTGAAATAGCAAAGCAATTGGATGAGTTTAGCAGTCATTTAGGCATACATCACACACTTATATTTTATTATAAATTTGCTTCCATGTATTTCGGAAACAGCCAATACCAACAAGCGGTCTTTTGGCTAAATAAGATAATTAACGCCCAAAATGTAGACTTACGCTCTGATATTCAAGGCTTTGCGAGAATATTAAACTTGATAAGCCATTTCGAACTCGGCAATATGGATCTTGTAGAGCATTTCATTCTTTCCACCTACAGGTTCTTAAGAAAGAAAGAAGACTTACATGAGTTTCAGACTTATATCATTAAATTTCTGAAAGCTCTCAATAAGATAAAGCCAGAGCAGTTGACCGCACTATTTAAAAATCTTCACCGACAAATGCTCTCACTTAAAACCAAACCCTATGAAAAAAGAACTTTCCAGTATTTTGACATTGTCTCATGGCTAGAAAGCAAAATAGAACATAGACCTGTTGGTGAAATCATTAAAGAGAAGGCGAGCAAACGGATTTTGGGGTAACCATTATATCTCTACTTCCTGCCCCAAACTAGGAATAACGATATTCTTAAATCCATCTTCTTGCAGCCCTGCTTTGAATTTTTCTTGACGGCTAATTTCTCCATGAACTAAGAATACTTTCTTTAGTTTATTCTTATCCTGTGATCGGAGAAAATCCAGCATTTCCTGCTGATCACCATGCGCACTGAATGAGTCCATAATCTTTACTTGCGCTTTAAGCTGTTTTTCTTCGCCAAAAATGCGCACCGTTTTAGGCTTATTACGAATTCTTTCACCC
>CAYRIF010000173.1:0-8151 GCA_964424205.1 uncultured Roseivirgaceae bacterium
CAGATGATTACGTAACCCTGACCTCCTTCACGCACCATCCCTATTACGAACCTTTCATTTTAGAGATTCCTGATAACTTTTCAAATGGTACTTTTTATAACCTCCCCCTTGCAGACTATATGGGAGTCATAGAATATGCTTTGAGCAAGGGTTACACCATTGCCTTAGATACGGATGTTACCGAAAAATCCTTTTCTTCAACATCTGGAATGGCTACTTTACCAAAAGGTGAGCGCGACGAAACTGCAGGAGTCGAAAATAAAATGAATTTAAGTAATCTCGAAAAAATAGTCACGCCTGAAAATCGGCAAGCTGAGTTCCTAAATTACAATACAACCGACGACCACTTGATGCATATCACAGGACTACTGAAAGATCAAAACGGTAACAAGTATTATAAGGTGAAAAACTCTTGGGGTACAGCTGGCAGAGGAAATGGAGGCTATGTTTATATGTCCGTGCCCTACATCCAAATGAAATCAATTTCTTTGATGGTACATAAGGATGGGATACCAGCTGAAATTAGGGAAAAATTGAAGCTCTAAAATCCCTCCCAAGCATTAGCATTTATTTTATTTAAGTTTAAAAAGGAGCATCGTGCACATCCTCATCCTCCGTAAATGGATCTTCCTCAGCATCATTCATCTTACTACCAAAAGTAACGGTATTGGCATTACTTTCGAAGTCTTCACCCATGCCTGAGCCTGGTAGTGATGAAAAACCATCGCCGAGACCAGGCACATCCAAGTCTGCAAATTTGGTGTACCTGCCAATAAATTTCAGTTGCACCGTATCCAAAGAACCGTTTCTATGCTTGGCAATAATCACCTCACCCATGCCTTGGGTGGGCATGCCGTTTTCGTCTTCAGTAATCTTGTAATACTCTGGTCGGTAAAGAAACATCACCATATCAGCATCCTGTTCAATAGAACCTGATTCTCTCAAATCTGATAGTTGTGGTCGCTTATCTCCTCCCCTAGTTTCTACTGCCCTACTTAACTGCGAAAGTGCAATCACTGGCACTGTCAGCTCCTTAGCAATTCCTTTCAGCGCCCTAGAAATAGAAGCAATTTCTTGTTCACGATTTCCGCCACCCTTACCAGAAGTATCGCCAGTCATTAACTGTAAATAATCAACAATAATTAGCTTAATATCATGCTGCGCTTTTAGTCGCCGGCACTTGGCACGTAATTCCAAAATAGAAAGAGCCGGCGTATCATCAATAAAAATGGGGGCATTGGCTAGTTTACTTGTTTTATGCACAAGTTGCTCCCACTCATGGTCTGCCAAATTTCCTTTTTTAATTTTTTCTGCATCCAACTCTGCCTCCGCAGATATTAACCTATTTACCAACTGAATGGATGCCATTTCCAAAGAGAAAATAGCGACGGCATGTCCAAAGTCCACTGCCGCATTTCTCATGGCAGAGACTACAAAAGCAGTTTTACCCATACCTGGTCTCGCCGCAAAAATAACCAAATCAGATGGCTGCCACCCAGAAGTTACCCTGTCCAATGCGGTAAAGCCACTGGGCACCCCTGTCAATCCGTCCGAGTGGTCTTTACGTGCTTCTATTTCTTTAATTGCCTCACCCATCAGCACATTCATGCTAGCATAATTTTTTCTGATGTTTGATTCCGTCACTGCAAATATCTCCTGTGCCGTGCTATCTAAAAGTTGAAAGGCATCGGTAGTATCTTCATATGCTTCGTTTTGAATTTCCCCAGAAATTCGAATTAATTCGCGCTTGATTGACCTTTCAGTAATAATCCTTGCATGAAATTCTATATTGGCTGCTGAGTTTACACGGGTGGTCAGTCGCGTGACATAGTATGCGCCACCAACAATCTCAAGCTTACCATCTTTTTTGAGTTGATTGGTAACCGTAAGCATGTCAATTGGTTCAGAGTTATTAAACAATTTGGTAATTGCATCATAAATCTCGGTATGTGCTTCTTTATAAAAGTTCTCTGCTTTAAGGATATCAATAACGGAGGTAAGTGCATCTTTTTCTAGCATCAATGCCCCTAACACCGCTTCTTCAATGTCAAGCGCCTGCGGTGGCACCTTTCCCAACTGACCTTTTAATTCTGAAGGTAGAAAATTCCTGGTTTTAGCACCTGGTCTCATGGTCGAAGGTTTGTTTTGCTCCATTTAGTCTATTTTTGGTAATTTATAAAACGTCAAATTTGCACCATTTGTTTTTCTAAAACTATAAAAAATCCTTTCATAGCACCTCAAAAAATTCACCTCACTTCTGATGCATTTCAATCTGGAAGCAAACCTAGAGATTAAAATATAGAAATGTTTTCTTTTCGTAATCGACTTACAAACAATTAGTATTTTTTTATAAACATGTTATCCACATTTGAGATTTATATCTAGTATTACTTTAAAAGTTGAGTTCTAATTTATACAGCGCAAATAAGAACATATGCAAACCTTTGTTATTTGGTAAATTTTCAATGTAGAAATAATTGAATGCTATAATAGCTATATTCAATCATCAAAGCATTAGGTCATACGCTCATTTTTGAAGCCAAGTAAGCTAAAAAAGTAACGAAAAGCAGTATTGCCAAGTATTTAACACTTTTAAATTAACCCAGTCATAATGGATTGAAACATTTGAACTAGCGCTTTAGCATATAAGTGTACTTAAATTTTTTATAATAAAAA
This sequence comes from uncultured Roseivirgaceae bacterium, assembly GCA_964424205.1. GTDB lineage: Bacteria > Bacteroidota > Bacteroidia > Cytophagales > Cyclobacteriaceae > CAYRIF01. Next base: position 2,677 of record CAYRIF010000173.1, read on the forward strand.
CATCTGGTTTCGGTTTGTGAAGACACAAACCAAGACATCAAAATTCTAAATTGGCAACTTCTTATCTCAATCTTATATGGTAAAAAAGAACTCGTGAAAATATGGTTCAACTATAATTTATTTTCTAAGGAAAAATATGTTAGCTTCATTTAATAATCAAACCAAGGTATCAGAAATTTAGGTTGGCAGCTTCTTATATGAATCTTATATGCCTTATATGGTAAAAAAAGAACGCTAAATACAAACAGATACCCAAGCCATAACCATTGGAACAAGAATTATAAATCAAATTAGTTTGCGACTGGCTGTTTTTACTTTACTTTTGGGAGCAGATAAAATTAACTATGTCAAAAAACGAAAATAGAGTTCATTTCATCGCTATTGGTGGTAGCGTCATGCACAGCCTTGCCATTGCCATGAAAGAAAAAGGATTTGAAGTGAGTGGGTCAGATGATCAAATATTTGATCCTGCGAAATCTAATTTAGCCAAGCATGGTATCTTACCTGAAATTGGTTGGAACACAGAAAAAATAACAGCTGACCTAGCGGCAGTAATTTTAGGCATGCACGCCAAGAAAAACAATCCAGAATTAGAAAAAGCCACGTCACTTGGCCTTAAAATATTTTCGTATCCTGAATTTATATTTGAGCAAAGTAAGCACAAGCAAAGAATAGTCATAGGAGGTAGTCATGGTAAAACGACAATCACGGCTATGATTATGCATGTTTTGAAGTTTTTAAACAGAGATTTTGATTACCTAGTAGGCGCTCATGTAGCAGGTTTTGACAATATGGTAAAACTCACTGATGCACCTATTATCATCATTGAAGGAGATGAATACCTCACCTCACCTTTAGATAAAACCCCGAAATTTTTGTATTACCATGCGCACATTGCTTTGATTAGCGGCATAGCATGGGATCATATGAATGTATTCCCAACGGAGGATGGCTACGTAACAGAATTTGAAAAATTTGCAGATGCACTACCAAAATCAGGTTCTTTCGTTTATTATGAAGACGACCCTTTAACCATATTAATAGGCAACAAAGACAGGGAAGATGTTAAAAAATACAAATACAACACTTTAAGCCATGAGATAGTAGATGGCGTCACCTTTCTGAATACTAATGCAGGAAAAGTACCCCTCAAAATATTTGGAAACCACAATATGCAGAATCTTGCTGGTGCGAAGGAAATACTTGCTAGAATTGGCGTAACAGAAGATAAGTTCTACAGTGCCATTCAATCATTTGAGGGCGCTGCCAAAAGATTAGAACTTGTAAAAAAGGATGAGCAATCAGCCATTTATAGAGATTTTGCACATGCCCCTTCCAAGGTGAAAGCCACAGTGAATGCAGTAAAAGAACAATCCAACAGAGAACTAATTGCCTGTTTCGAGTTGCATACATTTAGCAGTTTAAATAAAGCATTTCTGCCCCAATTTGCAAATGCTATGGACAAAGCAGACGTTGCTATTGTGTATTACAATCCGGAAACTTCTTTGCATAAAAATTTAGAAGTTTTAGAGAAGGATACTATTAAAAAAGCTTTCAATAACGAGGCACTAAAAGTGTATTCAGATAGTGCAGAGATGGTACGTTATATACAATCATTGGGGATAGAAAACAAAAATTTACTAATGATGAGTTCAGGTAACTTTGGGGGAATAGACTTTGAAAGTTTGTAATTGATCACAACCGCCTATTCAACATTATATATAAATAAGTAAATATTCAATTCGATGAAATTAAATCTAAAAAATCCATTAGCCGTATTTGATTTAGAAACCACAGGAATTAATGTTTCTACCGATAGGATTGTTGAAATTTCAATTGTTAAAATTTTGGTAAATGGGGAAACGGTTATAAAAACACGTAAGGTAAATCCTACCATACCAATTCCAAAAGAATCTAGTATGATTCATGGTATTTACGACGAGGATGTAAAAGATGAGCCAACCTTTGCTAATTTGGCTAAAGACATGGCCAAGTTTTTGGAGGGCTGTGATTTAGCAGGTTTTAATCTTATTAAATTTGATGTGCCATTGCTCATGGAGGAATTTTACCGTGCAAATGTTGATTTTGATATAAGCAAACGAAAGATTGTTGATGCACAGAAAATTTTCCATATGATGGAGAAAAGAAATTTGAGTGGTGCTTATAAGTTCTATTGCGATAAAACTTTAGAAAATGCCCACAGCGCAGAAGCAGACACCCTTGCGACAATGGAAGTTTTAATGGCACAAGTAGAGAAATATGAAGGCATGCCTGTCACTGATTTAAAGGGGAATGAACTTGGCACTGTAGAGAATGATATGCATGCTTTGCACCAACTCACAGCCAAAAATATGGTAGATTTAGCAGGGCGGTTCACTTACAATTCAAAAAAGGAAATTGTTTTTAATTTTGGTAAACACAGGTTTAAAAAAGTGAGCGACGTACTACAAAAAGAACCAGGGTATTATGACTGGATGATGCGCGGAGACTTCCCTCAAGACACCAAAAGAAAACTCACTGAAATTAAACTGTCAGCATTTAACAACAGGTAATTTACCGTGAAAATACAGACACTCAGCTAGTATATAATTATTCGAGGTAAAAAAACTTGACTCAATCCTGATTTTTTTATAGATTGTCAGCGTATATTACAATTGCCTAAATTTAAAACTGTTTAATTAATCAAAAACTAATCCACTATGAAAATTCGACTGTACGAACAAAATGGGGAACACTATTTCCAGTTCAACTCAAATGATGGAGATGAAATCCTCAACAGCCAAGCCTACCAAAGCGAAGACGCCAGAGACAATGGTGTTGAATCTGTGAAAAATAATGCTGGAAATGCAGATAGGTATGAAAATCACCAAGCAGCAGATGGGAAGTATTACTTTACACTAAAAGCTGGAAACAATCAAGAGATAGGACGAAGTCCCAATTTCGATACTGCAGCCGCACGTCAAAAAGCCATAGCTACATTGCATGGTACAGGTTCGCAAAGTGATGATTCACATGCTTTGACTGATGAGGTTAACGTGAATAGAGATAATATTGAAGGTATAGAAGGCTATAGTGCACATATGGATATTGCCGCTGCTCCACAAGCAGAAAATAAACCAGAAAAGAAGAAAAGAAAAAAGCGTAAAAAATCTGACAAGCCTAAAAAGGAAAAGGTTTATCTAAGAACAGGAGACTACCTGTTCAATGAGGTCAAATACCAAACCATGCGAAGTGCAAACGAGAAACATTATTTTGTTTTCCGGGATAAATACGAGAAAACAATTCTTATTAGCACCAATATCAGGGGCTATGAAACTGAAGCTGATGTAGATGCTGCCATAGAAAATGTACTAAAACATGGTCCGTTTGAAAACAATTATGAGGGGAAAACCACTAAGAACAATAAATTTTACTTCTATCTCAATGATGAGAATGGCAATCACATAGCAAAGAGTTTCTTTTTTGATACGCAAGATGAGATGAAAGAGGCCGCAGGCTTACTGATAGGTCAAATTGCAGCGGAGGAAGCTACCGCAGTTGCTACCCCAACCAAAGAACAAGAGGTGGATGACTACTTACCTTGTGAAGATTACAAAGGTGGCGCCGAATTTCATAAATTTTACAGAGATGATATCAAGGAATATTATTTTGCTTATAATAAAGAAGATGGCACTACTTTTTTAAGATCAGAAGGGTATACAACGGAAAAAGCTAGGGATAATGGCATTGAGTCTGTTAAGAAAAATTCACCAATCGAAGAAAGGTGGACAAAAGGAACAGCGATGAATGGTAAATATCATTATTATGCGCTCAAAGCTGGCAACCATCAAGAAATTGCTAGAAGCTGCTATTATGATACAGAAGATGAAATGCTTGGTGCGTATGGATGGATTACTGGTGGCGTAATTGCTTCGGGAATTATGGCTGCCGCCGCACCTGTTGTTGCAGAAGCAGTAACTCCTATCAAGGAAGAAGTGGTCACACCTCCTCCAGTTAAAGAAAAAATTGTAGCCGCTCCACCACCGCCGGCAGAAGAAAAATCCGGATGTTTTAAGTGGTGGTGGTTATTGTTATTGTTACTATTACTTGCGCTTCTATTCTGGTGGTTTAAAGGTTGTGATGATAAAAAACAGGTTGTTGCTCCTGTCAAAGAAGAAATAGTCATTGTTGATACTGATAACGACGGCGTAGCGGATGAGGATGATGCTTGCCCTGACATAGCAGGAGTTGTTGACTTAGCTGGCTGTCCAGATAGTGATAAAGACGGTATTGCTGATAAAGACGATGCCTGTCCTAATGAAGCGGGAATAGCGGCCAATAAAGGTTGTCCTGAAGTCAATGAAGATGTAAAAGCAGTACTATCAGACTTTGCCATTAAAGGAGTTCATTTCCAAACCAACAAGGCAGTTATTCTTACATCTTCCTACCCTGTAGTAGATAACATTGTAAAGATAATGAGTGAAAACACCTCGTATAAACTTAAAATATCAGGATATACCGATAGTAGAGGTGATGATGCCGCCAATCTAGATTTATCAGATAGGAGAGCAAAAGCCGTGAAGCAATATCTAATTGATAAAGGAATAGATGGTGCTAGAGTAGAAGCAGTGGGTTATGGAGAAGCAAATCCAATTGCAGATAACAATACAAAAGAAGGGCAAGCGAAGAATAGAAGAGTGATTCCTGAAATTGTGTTTTAGTCCTTGATTAAGGAAAATAGAAAAAAGGGTTTGGCAAAATTGTCAACCCCTTTTTTAGTATTTAGGGTTTGCAAAAAAAAACCAAGGGCGTTAGCTATGAGTAGCCAAAGTGCTAGCTATCTTGTTATACTTCAAATTGAAGGCTACGAAGTACCTGCCTGCCGTAAGGCAGGGATGATGTGCTTGGGGTTAGAATGGTATGATTACCTAAAATCAATTTCTTCAACCACCGCCAACAGCTCACTCAACATCATGGCAGTAGCTCCCCAAACGACATGTCCTTGCACGTCAAAGTATGGCGTTTTTAGTTTATAGGTATTTCTGATTAACAATTCTGTTTCTTTTTTTGTTGCTGCTTTTTGTAGGTGCTTCAATTCTGTTTCCAAAATTTGCTCCACCTCCACAGGTTCAGGGACGAAATTTGGTTTACCATCAACAAATCCAACAACGGGCAACACATTAAAATTACTAGCAGATAAATAAAATTTACTTAACGTACCTATCACAGTCACTTTTGAAATATCAACGCCAATTTCCTCATTGGCTTCTCGTAATGCAGTTTCAATTAGATCCTTATCTCCAGTCTCTTTTTTTCCACCTGGAAAACTTACTTGTCCACCATGCACCCCATCATATTCTGGTCGTTTCATCAATGGTAACATTATTTTCCCTTCATCCAGATAAAGCAAAATTAATACACCACCATTTCTTGCCTTTGATTTATCCTGTAGCTTATAGCGTTCTGGGTTACGCAAATGTGGCATCATCACTTTAT
>CAYRIF010000174.1:0-8140 GCA_964424205.1 uncultured Roseivirgaceae bacterium
TGAGACATGCGCGCGACATCTTCTGCTGAGGCACGGTATTCCATGGCGGTGACACCTGTGGCTATCATATCGGCGGCCCTTGCTCCTATAATATGCATGCCCAAAATTTCATCTGTTTCTTTGTCAGCTAATACTTTTACAAGTCCGTCTATGTCCATGCTTGCTCGTGCCCTGCCCAGGGCTCGGTAGGGAAACGAACCTACCTTATAGGCTTTCCCTTGTGCCTTCAATTGCTCTTCGGTGTACCCGACGCCCGCTACTTCAGGCCAAGTATAAACCACTCCTGGAATCAACAAATAATTGATGTGTGGTTTTTGTCCTGCAAGTTGTTCTGCTACCAACACGCCTTCCTCCTCCGCTTTGTGTGCGAGCATAGCACCTTTGATTACATCGCCGATGGCATAAATATTATCGATGTTCGTTTTCAAATGTGTATCTACTTCTACCCTGCCTCTTTCATCTAGTTGCACACCTACATTTTCCAATCCCAATTTATTGGTATAAGGTTTTCTTCCAATCGAAACAAGGCAATAATCTCCTTTGATTTCTATTGATTCCCCCTTGCTGTTTTCTGCTGTTACGGTCACTTCTTTTCCTTTTGTGGCAACAGCTGTTACTTTGTGTTTTGTCTTGATATCTAATCCTAATTTTTTCAGTGACCTTCCTAATTCTTTGCTCATGGTACTGTCCATGGTCGGAATAATTCTATCCATAAACTCTACAACGGTCACTTTAGCGCCTAACCTAGCATATACCGACCCTAACTCAACGCCAATCACTCCCCCACCTATTACAATTAAATGTTTGGGAATTTCTTTCAGCTCCAAAGCTTCGGTACTCGTAATCACCCGCTTTTTATCTAGTTTGATAAAAGGCAAAGACGCAGGCTTTGAGCCCGTCGCAATGATTACTTTGTCTGTCTTAATCTCTGTTGCTTTGCCTTTTTCAGGCGTAATTTTGATGGTATTTTTATCTACAAAAGAGCCCATGCCGTGGTGCACATCAATTTTGTTTTTCTTCATCAAATAATCAATCCCATCACACGTGGTTTTTACAACGCCACGCTTTCGCTCAATCATTTGTTTGAAATCAACCTTTGGTTTTCCCACCAGAATTCCATGCTCCTTAAAATTCTTTTCTGCATCATGAAAGTGGTGCGAAGAATCTAATAATGCTTTGGAAGGGATACATCCTACATTAAGGCAAGTACCGCCAAGTGTGTCATACTTTTCAATGATGGCAGTTTTAAATCCTAATTGTGCACATCGGATGGCAGCTACATATCCGCCAGGTCCTGAACCTATAATTGTTACGTCGTATTGCATTTTGTATGTTGTTTATTGGGCCTCTAATACCCAGTCTTATCTGTTTTTTATTAATTCATTTACACCCCAATCAATAACCTTGTTGGGTTTTCAAGCAACTGTTTTACTCTGACCAAAAAGCTCACCGATTCTCTGCCATCAATAATTCTATGGTCATAAGAAAGTGCTAGGTACATGATTGGTCTGACCACCACTTCTCCATTTTCTACCACAGGTCGCTGCACGATATTATGCATTCCTAAAATAGCAGATTGTGGCGCATTGATGATTGGTGTTGACATCATCGAGCCAAAAACCCCACCATTGGTAAGTGTGAATGTGCCGCCCGTCATTTCAGGAATGGTCAATTTATTATCCCTCGCTTTTAGCGCCAGCCTTCTCACCTCTCTTTCTATTCCCTTAAAGTCCAATGATTCAGCATTTCTTATCACTGGCACTACCAATCCTTTCGGAGCAGAAACTGCAATTGAAATGTCACAAAAATCATTGTAGATAATTTCCTTCCCATCAATTTGCGCATTCACTGCAGGCCACTCTTGTAACGCTATACATACTGCCTTGGTGAAAAAGGACATAAACCCTAATCCTATTTCATGCTTCTCTTTGAATTCCTCTTTGAATTCTTTTCTGATATCCATAATAGGCTTCATATTCACCTCGTTAAATGTAGTTAGCATGGCGGTTTCGCTTTTCACAGCCACCAACCTTCTTGCAACTGTTCTTCTCAGGCTTGTCATTTTTTCTCTGCGCTGATTTCTGCTGCCAGCACTTGGAATTTCTACTGCAGCAGTTTCTTTCGGCGCCTCCACTTTTTTCGGTACCGTTTTTTGAGCTGCAAGCGCATCTTCTTTGGTAATTCTTCCATCCACCCCGGTTCCTTTTATGGTCTTTGGATCAATGCCTTTTTCTGCCAGTACTTTTTTGGCGGCAGGTGAGGCATGTCCCGTTGCGTAGGTTTCATTAGCGGCTACTACTGGGGTCCTTTCAGCACTTGACGCCACTGTACTTTCTGTTTGTCCAACAGGTTCTCCTTCCGTTACTTCGATTGCGCATAGTGTGCCGCCAATAGGTAAGGTCTCTTCTTCCTTAGCAATGGTTTTCAAATATCCCGACGCTTCGGCAGGCAAATCAAAAGTTGCTTTATCAGATTCTATTTCTGCAATAATTTCATCCATCGCTACCCAGTCGCCGTCATTTTTAAACCACTGACCTAGGACTACCTCGGTAATAGATTCACCAACTTCCGTGACCACCATTGTCTTAGTCTCTCCTGTTTTTTTCACTCCAGATGCCGCTGTCGCTGCAGGAGCTGTTGTTGCCTTCGTTTCGGGGGCAGGTGAACCTTCTGCCTCTGTATCGATGGTGCAAATGGGTGCACCAATTTCCAAAACATCATCCTCTTGAGCGATTATTCTTAGGATTCCTGATGCCTCAGCTGGCAGCTCTTGTGTGGCTTTGTCGGTTTCCACTTCCGCAATAACTTCATCCATTTCTACATAATCTCCATCTTTTTTCAACCAAGATGAGATCGTTACTTCGGTGATTGACTCGCCCAATGCGGGTACTTTCATTTCTAAACTCATATTTGTAGTGTTATGTCTTTAAGTACTAAGTCCTATGTCTTCAGTACAAAGTCTTATGTTTTAAATCTGTTTTACTTTAGTGACTTTTTTAAGTCCAACTATCATGTTCTGTACTTCATTTAATTTTTTTGTTATTTCTATCGTTCTGTGTTTATCAATATAGTTTAGCCCCTCCGCAATAATTAGTTATGTTTCTAATTCAAAAGAAGAGCCAACAGTTATTGACAGAAATCTACTAAAATCTTTCTTCCCATCTCTGCCTGCACCTTCTGCAATGTTAGAAGGAATAGAAACGCTGCTCCTATTAAATTGAACTTCTCCTTTTCAGGAAAAGAATCGGTCATTTTATAGATGTCGAGAGACAAGTCAACTGCCTTTTTCCAAACATCTAATTCTTTAAACCTATTCATTCAATCATTCTCTTTATCTAACTACATTGTACTCAAGACTTAGTACTGTTCTACTCAAACGCTTTTTTTACAATTTCTTTTTGTTCTGCCACGTGTACTTTATGAAATCCTGTAGCAGGAGAAGCTGACGCTTTTCTTGAAACCAGTACTATTTTTGTTTTATTGAATAATCTTTGAATAAAATCCCATGCACCCATGTTCTCCGACTCCTCTTGCACCCACACCACCTTGGCTTTCTTATATTTGTTTAACTCTGCTTCTATTTTTTTCTCAGGAAAAGGATACAACTGTTCTAATCTCACAATTGCAATATCTTTGCGTTTATTTTTTTGTTGCTCGTCTAACAAATCATAATACACTTTTCCAGTGCATAATAATACCTTCTTGACGCTTGCTTTAGTAGCATAGTCATCTCCTATAACTTCCTTCAATTTTCCCTTTGTAAATTCCTCAATCGGTGACGCTGCTTTTATACTACGTAATAATGATTTTGGAGACATGACAATCAGTGGCATCCTAAATGGCATAGCCAATTGCCGCCTTAACGCATGAAATATATTTGCCGACGTGGTAAAATTACAGATGTACATATTGTTACCCGCTGCCAATTGCAAATACCTTTCAAATCTTGCACTTGAATGCTCTGGCCCTTGTCCCTCATACCCGTGTGGCAACAGCAATACGAGTCCATTCATGCTATGCCACTTGGTATAGGCACAACTCACAAATTGGTCAACCATAACTTGTGCACCATTAGCAAAATCTCCAAACTGTGCCTCCCAAATGGTCAGCCCATGAGGTGATGCCATGGCATAACCATACTCAAAACCCATCACCCCATATTCTGACAACGGAGAATTATAAATGTCAAACTTCTTTTGGTCTTTTTGGATATGGTCTAAGTTACAATATGGCTCATTGGTATTAGCATCGACTAAATACGAATGCCTGTGCGAGAAAGTGCCGCGCTTCACATCCTGCCCTGACATCCGAACCGTTTTATTTTCAATCAACAAAGAACCGTAGGCAAGTAATTCAGCATCCGCCCAGTTCAGTAATTTTTTATCAAAGAAATTAGCCTTTCTATCTTTTAATAACTTTTCAATTTGCTTCAGGGGTTTGAACCCTTTAGGCAAAGTAGTAAGTGCTTTGGCAATTTTATCAACGGTCGCTTGTGATACTTTGGTAGTAGGAGAGTTTTCAAAATCTGATGGCTTTGAATGACGCATCTCTTGCCATTCTTCTTCTAATTTTTGTGGTTTATAGGCTAGTGGCGTTTGTTTTGCTTCGTCTAGCCTTTCTTGAAGTTGCCTCCTAAACTCCTTATCCATATTGCCTGCTAGCTGCGCATCAACATCTCCTCGCGCCACTAATTTTTTATGGTAAATCTCCCTAGGGTTAGGGTGTTTCGCAATTAAATTATATAATTTGGGTTGTGTGAATTTTGGCTCATCGCTTTCATTATGCCCATGCCTACGATAGCATAGCAAATCTATATAGATGTCCTTCCCAAATTTCTGCCTATATTCTACCGCTAGCGTTACCGCAAATACGACTGCTTCTGGATCATCACCATTGACATGCAATATTGGTGCATCTACTATTTTGGCCACATCAGTACAATAAATACTTGAGCGGGCATCATCATAATCGGTCGTAAACCCAACTTGATTGTTAATGACTATGTGTATGGTTCCTCCTGTTGTATAGCCTTCCAACTGTGACATTTGTGCTATTTCATAGACAATTCCCTGCCCTGCAATCGCTGCATCTCCATGAATTAATATAGGGAGTGCCTTTTTTAGATCCCCTTTATACTCATCGTCAATCTGTGCCCTGGTATAACCCAAAACAACGGGATCAACTGCCTCTAGGTGACTCGGGTTTGGGGCAAGCTTCACATATATTTTTTTACCCGACATGGCATCGATATAACTTGAATAGCCCAAGTGATACTTGACATCACCGTCGCCCATCGTTAAATCCAGCTTGATATTTCCTTCAAACTCACTAAAAATCTCTCTGTATGTTTTTCCCATGATATTTGCGAGCACATTGAGTCTCCCTCTATGCGCCATCCCTATCATTACTTCTTCCACCTCAAAATCTGCTGCTTTATTTATAATGGTATCTAAAGCTGGAATTGTGTTTTCACCACCTTCTAGCGAAAACCTTTTTTGTCCAATAAATTTAGTATGCAAAAAATTCTCAAAAACTACTGCCTCATTTAATTTGGATAAAATTCGTTTCTTAATTTCAATAGGCAGCTGATGGTGCAAATATTCTTTCTCACATTTCTCTTGCATCCAGTGTACTATTTCTTGATTGCGAATATGCCTGTACTCAAAACCAATAGCCCCGACATACACTTTTTTAAGCGTCTCGATAATCTTTTTTAGGGGCGCTGTCCCAATGCCTAGCTCAGAGCCAACGGTAAATTCTTCATTCATGTCTGCCGCTGTGAGTCCATAGTCCTTCGCCTCTAAATTTACATGGTGTTTCCGCCTTGGTCGCACAGGGTTCGTATCAGACTGCATGTGTCCGTCTCGTCTATAGGCGGCTATCAAATCCCGTACCTTTGTTTCCTTCGGCGAAACATCTCCTGCCTCCACAGCGCCATTCTCGCCATATTTTTGTAGTGAAAAATCAAACCCTTCAAAAAACTTCTGCCAGCTTTCATCTACTGATTCAGGATTCTCTTTGTATGATTCGTATAACCCATCAATATAAGCACCCTCTGCATTTGCTATATAAGAGTATTTGTCCATTGTGTATTTCGTCTAGTTAACTTTGAAACAAATGTAATAAGAGCTTTTATATATTAAAAACTGCTTATGCGACTATGCAATTATATTAATGTAATGTTTTTAGTAATAATGAGTTAGCCAAATAACAAGGGCTTATGAGATAGATAATATATTTTGTATCATTGTAGCCTTGTAAATATGACTCAATAAAAACATTAAAATGAGCACTGAAGTAAGAAACTTAGCCCCCAAAGCACTATGGCATAATTTTGCGGATTTAAATGCCGTTCCTAGGCCTTCAAAAAAAGAAGCACGCGTCATACAGTTTATAAAATCTTTCGGAGAAAATTTAGGGTTAAAAACCTTTGTGGATGAAGTAGGCAATATAATCATCAAAAAACCTGCCAGCCAAAGCATGGAAAATAGGGCAATCGTTGCCTTACAAAGCCACATAGACATGGTGCATCAAAAGAATGCCACCACTGATTTTGATTTTAATACCCAAGGCATCAATATGTTTGTAGATGGTGATTGGGTGAAAGCCGATGGCACAACACTAGGTGCAGATAATGGCATTGGCGTCGCCTCCATCATGACCATTCTTGCGGCTACCGATATTCCACACCCTCCCATCGAAGCGCTTTTCACCATCGATGAAGAAACAGGGATGACCGGGGCAATTGGCTTAAAAGGGGGTTTGTTAGATGCGGAGATACTGCTCAACCTAGATACGGAAGATGACAACGAACTGACCATTGGCTGTGCAGGTGGCGTTGACGTAACTGCCACAGGTCATTACAATCAGTCTGATGTTGCAGAAAACACAACAGCGTATCGATTAACCGTAAAAGGATTAAGCGGTGGTCATTCGGGCATGGAAATTCACCTTGGCAAAGGAAATGCTAACAAAATAATGAATCGGATTTTGTTTGCTGCAACAAAAAAATTAGGTATAAGAATCGCTGCAATAGATGGTGGTGGATTACGAAATGCCATTCCAAGAGAATCGTTTTCGATAGTTGTAGTACCAGATAGCAAAACTATCGCGTTGGAAAGGTTTATTTCTGAGCAGGAAACCATATTAAAAGGGGAACATAACACCACTGATCCCAATCTAGTACTCACTCTACAAGCGACTCCTTTACCAGAAAAAGTGCTTTCCAATGGATTTCAAACCAAGGTAATAAATGCAATATATGCTTGTCCGAATGGCATCTACCGCATGAGTCCAGATATCGAAGGTCTTGTTCAAACGTCCAATAACATTGCTCGTGTACTAGTCAAAAATGGTGAATACACAATACAATGCCTCACACGAAGCTCAGTAGATAGTGAAAAAACCGATTTGACGCAATCCATACAAGGTGCATTCGAGCAGATAGGTGCTGTCATCGAACTTGACGGTTCGTATCCTGGCTGGACACCCAAACCTGACGCCCCGATAATTAAAACCATGAGTAATTTATATCAAGAAATGTTTCATGAAGATGCAGAAGTTAGTGCCTGCCATGCAGGATTGGAATGCGGTATTTTAGGAACAAACTATCCTGAAATGCAAATGATTTCTTTTGGTCCTAACATCCGAGGGGCACATTCTCCTGACGAAAGAGTACAAATAAGCTCTGTTCAAAAATATTGGAAATATTTCCTAGAAACCTTGAAGAGAACTCCTGAAAAAAAGCAATAAACAGATGACACCATTTTGATGTTAAAATGGTATTATTTATTGGCTTTCTTTTTGATATCTACAAACGATAGTGCAACAACAACTCCAACAATGAGTGCCACAATCGAAACAAATAAATTAGCACCAAACGCTACAAAAACTTCTGTTAACATTTTTTTAGTATTTTATGTGATGCAAAAGTACACAATATAGTTTTTAATCAAAATATAATGTTAATTATAGAAGGGGATATCATTATACATGCTAAATTACTTCCGTTTTGGTGGCCGGCCACAGACCTTATAACCTCAGTTCGACGAATAATTTATTCCTAAGAAGGACAGGGAATATGAGATTTGAGGCATCAAAGTGTCAAAGATTGCGTTTTCTTTGCCTTTTCGCCAGCTGA
>CAYRIF010000175.1:0-8099 GCA_964424205.1 uncultured Roseivirgaceae bacterium
GTAAAGGGTTTCCGCAGGCTAAACTCCAGGTTCTCTATGAGAAAAAATAAGTGGTTTGCTGATTGAGGATTAATTAAATGTTACCATATAAGGCTTAGAAGAATATATAAGGTTTCATATAAGAGTATGGTAAAGGGCTCCGTAGGCTTCTTAGCTCAGAATCTCCTGCTAGAACTTCTAACAGGTATGACATTACGCTACTCCTTCTTAAACTTCCCATCTCGCCAGTCGGTGATGAAATTTCTCCACTTGATAGGATTTAGGAAATTGTTAGGTGGTACTATTCCTGTAGTGCTGTATAGTTTGCTATAGCGAATTTGATCATCGTAAAATTTATCTTTGTCGTTCTGCTTTTTTAAAACTGTGGCTAGTGCTTTCTTTGCTTCAATGATTTTGTCCATTTCATTTTTCTCTAATTTTAGTTCATGGAAAGCGTTTACAAAATCTTCAGCTTTTGGCCAAGCCCTGACCTCAACTTCCTTTAATAGTACCACCTTTTTTTTGAGCAATTGTAGTAACGAATATTCTTTGTCTTTTAGATTCTGTGGCACCACAAAACTTGCTGTTTTATAACCCACTACAGAGAACTCCAAGGTATCGCCAGTATGTACTTGAATAGAAAAATAACCAGAATTATCACTGATTGTTCCTGTAAATGTATTCTTCAATGCAATGGAAGCGTAGGGTACTGTTAAAACTGTATCGGCATCAACAACCACCCCCGTGAGTGTTACAATATTTCTATTCTGAGAGAGTACATTTTGCGTGAACATACCTACCAAAACTATAAGTAATACCAGTATTTTTTTCATTTATCTATATTTTACACCATTCCGAATAAGTCGGAACAAATTATAAGGCATTTGAGGTAATATGTATTAAGTTTTATGTCCTGTTTTTCTGTGACACAAAAGCCTTACTTTTCTATTCTCTGTTTTTACCATATAAGGCATATAAGAATTACCCCCTTTTTATCCAATTCCAGACATGTATTTTAAAATTAATCATAAGATTTAACGTTCCCAATTATATTTATCCAATGACTCCAATGCCTTGGTTAATAGTTTAATACTCGCTTCTATATCATCTTTATCTGCCATTTCTATTACCTGATGCAAGTGCCTTGTAGGAATAGAAATTGCCCCTGAAATAGCACCATTCTGTCCGCTGCGTTGTACTCCTGCGGTGTCTGTTCCTCCAGCAACCAGTACTTCTGGTTGCCATTTGATTTTGTTTTTATCAGCAATTCCTTTTAGGTAATCCACCATTCTATAATCACAAATGGTCATGGCATCTAGTATTTTTATCGCTGTGCCCTCGCCTAGTTTTGTGACCATTTCATGTGGCTGCGCGCCAGGTAAATCAAAAGCAATGGTGGTATCCAGCCCTAGTCCGAAATCAGGATTGATGATTTGCGCGGCTACCTTTGCTCCTCGTACGCCTACCTCCTCCTGCACTGTAAACACACCGTAAATATCGTAGGGGAATTTCTTTAGGTTCTTGAGTGCCTCTATCAAAATATACACCGACACTCTATTATCGATAGATTTACAGTTCACGCAATTACCCATCTCAATGAGTTCCCTTTCACGAGTAATCGGATTGCCAATAGACACATACTGCTCCACTTCCTTCTTGCTCATTCCCATGTCTATGAAGTAATCGGTAATCTTAGGAATTTTATTTCTTTCTTCGGAGGTCATCACGTGAATTGGCTTACTGCCCATCACGCCAATCACATCTTTTTTTCCATGAATGATCACCCTTTGTGCTGTTAAAGTCTTAGGATCAAAACCTCCTAAAGTAGCGAACCTTATAAAGCCATTGTCATCAATGTGGGTCACCATAAAACCAATCTCATCCATATGCGCAGCAACCATCACTTTTTTACCGCCGGGGTTCTTTGTCGCTTTCTTCAAAGCAATCACATTACCCATGTTATCCACTTCTATGCTATCTACAAATGGCTTTACTTCTTCAATGACCAACGCGCTGATTCTTTGTTCAAATCCAGGAGCACCTGCAATCTCACATATTTTGGCTAATAATTTTGTATTTATACTCATCCCATTTTATCTAAATCCGTTACGACAAATCTAATAGAAGTTATGTTATAAATTATGTATCAACTAACAAATCTATATTTCCCATTTGCCAATACACATTCATTTATTAACCTACTATAGCACCATGGCTTTTTAAACCAACACGTCACATTCAAAAGATTCATATTTCTGTTTGAATAATGGATCTCTTAATTCATGAAATTTTTTGTGCATCTCCGTTTCTTCTAATTTATCCTTGGACGCTTTGCTATCCCAATATTCTAACAACCAATATTTATTACTTTCACTTCGGTCTTTGAAAATATGATAATGATCCAACCCAACGGGCTTAGCATCTTGTTTTTCCTCAAACTTTTGCATCTCCAGAAAGGTGGTTTCATTGCCTTCCTTCACATCGAATGATACTATATGTACATACATGATATCTTTTTTTTATTGTGTTACAATTAAATATACCCATTAGTATATCTGTTTTCTTTATTCAAAGCTAGGCACACTAGCCACTTCATCTTGTAACTATTGTTACGCATAAAATTGACTTTTATCAGTGACATACCATCGTTCATTTGACAGTTTTTCCTCTATATACGTGCTACATTTGTGGAACTATCCACATTTAATTCATAGGCATGTATCGGTTTGGCCAGTTTTTGAAGCTGATTAAACTTTTTAACTTCCTCAATAATACCTTTTGCTTGAGAAGTACTTACAAAGGAGAAACACATCGCAGAAAATATAGGATGAGACTCGCGATACTTTGACTTTTCCCCCTCTTCTTTTTCTATATTCCATGTTCTAAAACCTTTGGCTTCTATCTCACTAAAAACCGTTATGTGTTTTCTCAAAAAGATGTTATGAATAGCAGTTTTGTAATCCTCAGAAGCGAGAACAATAATCAATTTCATAATTTTAGTATTTAATTTTCTTATGCCATAACATATATAACTTACAATAAAAAAAATATGATAAATATCAATGTCAGCAATGAGTTTTATCAACAAATAAATATTCAGT
Organism: uncultured Roseivirgaceae bacterium; assembly: GCA_964424205.1. GTDB lineage: Bacteria > Bacteroidota > Bacteroidia > Cytophagales > Cyclobacteriaceae > CAYRIF01. Next base: position 3,081 of record CAYRIF010000175.1, read on the forward strand.
ATTCATTAACTTAGTAGTACTGAACAAAACCGATCGCTATTTTGAATGTCAGGAGTGTTTCAGTTTTAATAAAAAAAAGTAAAAATTATATGGAAAATCTAAAAGAGGCTAACACCGATTTCCTTTTGGAAATAGGGTTAGAGAGTTTACATCAAGAAAGTAGTAAATGGATATCTGAAATCAATCTTTGGAAGCTGGAGCTTTCCTTTTTTCAAAAACTGTTGGATAAGTATTCAAAGAATTTTTCGACAGAAAAGCAAAGAAAAGAATTAGACCATTTTCAAAATCTAATCACCTATTATAATGGTGAATTGCTAGATCAATTCATGCAAAAAATTAGAAAGCATGAGAAATCACTTGTTGGCGAGTTGAAAAATGATATTAAAATAGATGAAACGATTTACAGAAAAAAACATTGGGAGATTGCCAATGAAATAAAATCACTGGCGGGAGAGTACTACCACAACAAAAAGAATTTTTTTAAATTTATCGAATCCGTTTTGTAGTTATCTGCTTGCTATATTATATTTCACATTGTTTACCGTTTTAACAAAGGGCATTTGTAACACTCTTACTATCAGATAATTACCACGTGCTTCGCTGCAAATCAAATAGCCCAATTTTGGGTACTTGCAATTATCGTGGCGCATCTGCTTCGCCTGCCTGCTGGTTGCAAAATCCTCGAAATATACTCCTATATCTTCGGTTTTTTTTCGTGGCTATCGGGATCACATATACACCAAGCTAATCACATGAATAATACGGGTTAACATCAAAATTCCGCATATAATCCGTTTCTTTCCCGCCCACTGGCAGGCAGGTTCGCCCATGTATCTGCATAAAATTAAACCGTAGCTACGGCTATGCTTGAATTTTGTGCATCACCTGAGCAAAAAATAATCCAGATTATTTATACGGCATTTTGATGTTAAAATGGTATTACTAATTTCACTACAAAGGAATAATCCCAAATCTGGAAGATGGCATTATCTTGGCGTATCCACTTCACTTGCCTGCAGACAATGTCATTAGATTAGGGCTTTTTTTTCATGCTCGGTATGAATTCGGTTTTATATCATATACATTTTGGTTTGTGGGGACACAAACCCAAGGAGATTTCAGCATTTATATGCTTAACTTGATGACGTTGTGCCTGCGGAAGATAGGTTGAAAAATCCTTGTAATCTAAGCGACAGTCCTTGTATTTTGACGCCTCACATACACCATCCTAATCTCATGAATAATGTATGTTAATTGACAAAACAGGTATATCAAGGTGATTAATCACATTTTCAGTAAAGCTACCTGTAATGAGCCTTGCTATACTTCTTCTTCCATGGGTAACCATGGCAACCGCATCAGCATTGATTTGATTACTATATTTTTTCAAGCCATCCTCAATATCAAAACAGTTATAGATTTCCGAGGTGTCGAGCAATACTCCTGCCCTATCCTTAAAAATGCTCATCTTTTCTTTAATTTTTTCCGTATCTATAAAATTCAGAGGTGTAACCAAATACAAAAGATTTAGTCTTGCATCATTTAATTTAGCAAAATTCAATACCTGTTCAAATGATTCCAGCATATCTTTTTCAAAGTCAGAAGCAAATATGATTTTTGAAAGCTTGAGCGGTTTTGATGTACTTTTGACTACAAATACAGGCGCACTAGATAAGCGAACAATTTTTTGTGTAGTAGAACCAATAAATAATTCTTTGACACCACTTGTACCATGTGAACCCATTACTATGAAATCACAATCATATTTTTCTAAGTGGTCAATTATATTGATATATCTTTCACTGTAATGAATATACCGCTTGGCAGAGACCCCCTCCTTTTCTGCTTTTTCAACTAATTCATCAAGACGAACATTTACTTTTTTAACTTTTTTTGTAATGTCAGGATACAATTTTTCCTGATTCGATGTCATATTAATCCAGTCGATAGGAATCGACATCAGGTGTAAAAAATGAATTTCTGCCTTTGCTTTTTTTGCAAAGTCCAATGCCACTTGTGCTGCATAATCAGCACATTCCGAAAAATCTGTAGGAACCAATATTCGTTTCATAACATAACCGTTTATTTTCTTGCTGTGGTAAATGACATACATACCAACTAATTATGAAATGATTAATGTCAAGTATTGCGGTGATTTTGGTTATTTACGTAACCAGGGATAGGCATCAACTTCGAGTTAGCGCCTACAAAATCAACAGGTGGCGGGAAAGTATGCGAAAGCAAAGAAGCTTATAAAAACAAAAAACGGGAAGTTGCATTATTTAAAACACTTTTCCCGTTTCATCTAATAATTTCCGTAAAAACTAATAAACGCCAATGTTACTGTTATTATGACTTTCTTTCAAATTCAAAATCCGAAGATTTTTCCTTTTCCATGCTAACTAAATCATCCTTCCTCTCTTCCTTCTCTAAGTCCCGTAGGCATTAAAAATTTCCGAAATTCTTGAGTAACTTAGCCAAGATTTTACGCTTGTCTTTTATCTCTCACATTGATGGTATAAAGGTAATATTATTTCTGAGAAAAGCAAATTTTTTAGCACTTTTTTTATCCACAACTTATGCACTTAAAATACTGCTATTCACATAGTTATCCACATTCTATCCTACAATAAGGAGTGATTTTTTTACACCTTATTTATTATTCTAACCAACATACTTTATTAAAAATACAGATTCTTAATTTTACAATAGCACTCTAATACTTTATTTTGGAGGAAATCCATTATCCACATCTCTGAACTTATACGATTTTAATTTTGAGATGTCGTAATATTAGATTGAATTCCTTTTTGTAAAACCCATGAAAATCAGTTAGACTAACTAGTTACGGCAACTTATTGTAGAGAAGATTGTGTGAAAAAATAGATTCTAAAGCGCTATTTCAATATTAATGTAGCAAAATCTATTTGCGATTTTTATTTTTGGAATATCCCCAAGCGCCCAATGCTAACAAAACATACAATAAAATAATGGCAAGCATTTGCGCCCATTTATGTGTAAATTCATAATATAAAATTAGCAACCCGCCAATTCCTAGCCCAAATATGGACAAAGCGGTAAGAAACTTTGAAGAATGCGTTTTATCTCTGATTTTATAATTGGCAATTGCCATTAATAATGATACTAACAGAAAAGTGATACTCCCAAATTCCAGTATCACTTCCAATCCACCAATCAGAATTAAAATACTTGCCATTGCTGCCATTCCAATAATTGCATTGTTTGGACTATTATTCTTTCTAATCGATAACCACTTTGGGAAATACCCATCATTGGCAATTACTGACATTTGCCTCGATGAGCCAAAAACCGTACCGCTTATAGCACTACTGGTGGCTAATATTGCTCCCAAAATCACGAGATTTGTGCCTAGTTTTCCAAGCACTTTTCCCGCTCCTGCAGCAAGTGCATATTCTTTATTTTTAATAATTTCTTCTGTTGGAATAGCAAATAATGCCCCTAATGCTATCACTACATAAATCAGAATGGCTAAACCTATTGCTAAATATATAGCTCGTGGGATATTTTTATTAGGATTTGTCATTTCATTTACCGCATTAATCACCAACTGAAATCCTTCATAGGAAACAAATGTCAGTGAGGCAACTATAAGAATGGACAACAATCCTGAATTTTCCGCGTCTAAACTCATATTGCCAATAAATATTCCGAAATCCGTTGTTCCGTGTTGCATTAACACAAATGAAATAATAGTCAGCACAATCAATTTAGTATAAACCATCAAATCCTCAATCTTCCCCATTCCGTTTACACTCCATAAATTGATAACAGTGAAAATTCCAATGACTGCAACAGCAATAGCTTTTCTAACCCATATATTGTTAGCAAAATCGGTACTACTAATAGCATAAGAAGAAAAAGTATAAGCGTACAATGCCAATGTACTGATGTACCCAAAAATAATAAACCACCCGATAGCAGCCGCTGAAAAATGTGACTCAGGATATGTTTTTTTGAAAAATGAATAGGTAGCTCCCTCATCTTTATAGTACAACCCTAATTTCACATACGAATAAGCTGCTAATGCTGCAATCATCCCACCTATAATAATTGCAATTGGCGTTAAATTTCCAATCATCGAAACAGATATTCCAAGAATTGTAAAAATTCCTCCACCCACCATTCCACCCAATGCAATGGCAATTAATTCTGCTAATCCTAAATTCTTATTTCTTTTCCTATGAATTTCTTTCATCATTTATATTTGTTTTGTAAATTCCATCTCATCAAGATGATTGAGATTCTTTTTTTGCATGACTTAAAAAGTATGGGGTCATTGTAAAAAAGCAATTCTTATCCCCTCAATAACCATATTTGTACCAATAATTGCAATAATTAATCCCATAATTTTTTCAAAAACTCCCAATACATTTTTTCCAATTTTTTCAACAATATTATCACTAATTCTAAATGATAAATAAGTTAAAAAACACATGACGGCAAAAATAAAAATGACAATACCAATACGAATATAACTAGTATTGGTAACAAAATTCATAGCGGTTACTATTGTACCCGGCCCGGCAAGTAGTGGGATGGCTAATGGAGAAATTGCTAATTCTTCATTAATCGCCACATTTCGTAAGTGTTTGACAGTTGATTTCGCTGATTGCAACATTTCAAAACCAATATAAAAAACTAAAATACCACCTGTTATTTTAAATGCAGGTATGGTTATTCCAAATAAATCAAATATAAATTTACCAAGTAAAATAAATACAAATACAATCAAAAACGCGGTTGAGCTGGCTTTTTTATTAATCCTCTCCTTCGTTTTCTTATCTGCACCTTCCGTTAAAGCAACAAATACAGGAATCCCAGCAATAGGGTTCATGATGGCAAAAAAACTTGTAAATACCGTTAATGAAAATGTTAAATAATTATCCATGTACTAAATCATTAATTGTTAAATATCCTCATAGATCTCCAACCTATTTCTTAACAGCACCGATTCTTTCTGAAGTGTTTTTATTTGTC
>CAYRIF010000176.1:0-7245 GCA_964424205.1 uncultured Roseivirgaceae bacterium
GAGTACTCACAAAAGCAGTGTTGCCAATTTTGAGGTAAGACATGTCGGTAGGATACTTACCATATACATTGAAAAACACCCATGGTCTCACCCTGATTGAATTGGTTACCCGCGCATGCGGTTTTCGCAAGGGTAGTTTGACGTGCTTTGAACCTAATTCGGTCTCATACTTCAATGGTATCTTATCGATAATAGGCGTAATTTTCTGAAACAGCCCATTGGCTATGTATTCCAGTTCTTCTTGTTGGGTTTCCCCTTCAGACCGATAACCCATACTGCCTACAGTTCCTGCCCCGAATAGCGCAAAATCAACTTTCCCTGAGGTTTCTAATAGCTGTAGCAATCTACCTGGGTAATCCCTTGAGATGCGGTGATTGACATTGCCAAGGCAAGTGGCATGGGCAGAATAACTGCTTATGATGGCAGTGGTGCTATCGTCTCGTTTTATTTTTAGCATCCTGAATCCGGGTTCAATGATTCCTTTTTCTGCCACCAAGCGGTTGCGCACAAATTCTGGAATGTTAATTTTTTTAAAGCCAATTTTTGAAGTGATTTTATTTTGATTGGCTTGTTGAATTGCCTTGATGAACTGTTCCCCTAAAAATCGTACCACGGTTTCATCATATTCCCCTGCAAAAAGTTTGCCCACAATTCCAGGAGCCCATGCCCCCACACTCGAGTGCGAATGAGTGGCGGTCATAAAAATCTCTTGCCATGTGAAACCAATTTTTGGTAAATTTTCTTTCACATATTTAGAAACCTCAGGTGGTACAATCAATAAATCGGCGGCGAGATAGACAGCTTTTTGTTTGCCATTGTCAAATACGATGGCTCGTACATAGATGGTGTCAAGCACCCCTTCCATAATAGCACCTTTTCTTTTTCCGTAACCAGCTAATGGCTCTGGTTTGTGAGGCACAAGGCTTGCTTTTGCCCATCCTACCTTGATAGTATCAGCCTTCGAGATATTTGGAAAGTGCTGAGCACTATCCAGTTGCACCATCATTTTTTTGTAATAATCTGATTCATGCAGCGGGGTTTTATCCACGGTGGTAAACAACGCCATGCCAATAATGACAAGTATCAGCAAAATGATGCTCAATATTTTTCCTAGTTTTTTTATCATTAGCGTTTAAATAAGCCTTTTAATTTATCAATAAAGATAGTGATTATTCCTTGTTCTTTTTGGTTTAAAAAGTCATCGATGATTTTTATGACTTCTCTGCTTCTTAAGTAGCCGAATGATTTATGAGGGTTGACTTCACCGTCATAGGCAAAATCGTTCATGACCACTTTGTCAATCGGAGCAATGCCTTCCGTGTTGGCTTTATAATCACCATTAATTTCATGGTTAATCGCTACGTTATCATCCAGGTCGGCAAGGTTGTACCAGTTCATGATAATGTTGTTTGGTGTTGGCAGCTTGCTGTCACTGTCAAAGGATATGTCTAATTCCTCAAAAATCTCTCGTTTTATCATCGGTAACCCGAGTGGTGAACCGATGGTGACAAAAGTATGAATAGGAATATTTGGAGTTTCGAATGTTAAGACATCATAGGCAATAATGGAACCCATTGAGTGACCGATAAGCAAAATTTCTTTGTCCCTGTGCTTTTGTAAAAGATTAATGAGCCTTTTTCTGATTATTTTTTTAGCTGATTTTTTTATAGCTCCTGCTGTCATCAAATCCTCTCTGTAATAGGTATGTAAGTCCTTAAAAGATTTTCCTGCGATCCATGAAAAAATGCTTTTTATGTTGATAAATTTATTTTTGCTGAGGAAAATACTATCAATTATTTTTTCGAAATGCGGGTAGTAGGTTTTCTCAGGGATGGCTCTGTTTTTATTGGATTCAATGGCTGCATGTACATAAGGGCCACTCATGTATAATGGATGGTCTTTATCTTTAATGAGCGGATCAAGCGGTTGAGGGTACAAAATGTCTGCCCAGTACGCAATCTCAATATTGAAATGTTTAGGAATTTTTCCTTGCCTTTTATACCCCTCGATAATAGACTTTCTATACCATTTATGCAATAGTCTCTGGGGTGGTTTATTTTTCAACCCATGAACAAAAATGATTATTTTTTTTTGTCTTTTCTTACCGAAACCAAACATTGAACACTTACTTGAATTTTAAAATGCAAACATACACATAGATTTAATAAATTTGTCTTACTATTTTTACAAAAAAGAATATATGTCGCAACCTTTGGTCTCGGTTATTTGTTTATGCTACAATCAGGCTGATTATGTGGAAGAATCCATTCGGTCAGTATTGAACCAAACCTATACTGCTGTAGAGCTGATTATTGTTGACGACGGAAGTACAGATGATAGTCGCAAAATTATTAATCAATTTTCTAATGGTAATATTCAATTGCTTCTTCTAGATAAAAATATTGGGAACTGTGCTGCATTTAACAAAGGACTGAACCTAGCCAAAGGGAAGTATATTATTGACCTAGCAGCAGATGATTTACTTCACCCATGCCGTATCGCAGTAGGAGTAGCGGCTTTGGAAAATTGTGCTGATGATTTTGGAGTAACCTTTTGTGATGTGGCGCTTATTGATGCACAGACTAATATCATTGGAAATCACTATAAAAGAGATGGGGCCGACAATTTGTTAGAGGATGTTCCGGAAGGTGATATATATACAGTACTAGTGCAGCGGTATTTTGTTGCTGCACCAGCCATGTTGACCAAACGAATCGTTTATGATTCACTTGAAGGATATGATGAAACCCTTTCTTATGAAGATTTTGATTTTTGGGTACGCTCGGCTAGGCTATTTAAATATAAATTTACTGATGCGGTATTGGTCTCGAAGCGGAGGCTAAAGAATTCGTTATCGGAGCAGCAATATAAAAAAGGGAGTAAGCAGTTGTTTTCGACCTATATTGTTTGCGAAAAAGCTTTTAAACTGAATAAAACCGAGGAGGAAAATCAGGCGTTGCTGAAAAGAATTAGCTATGAAATCAGACAAGTGATTATAATTGGTGATTATGAAATAGCAGAAAAGTATTTGGAACTTTGGGAAAGAATTACGGGTAAAAAACCTTTGGTGTATCAATTCTTGGTTTTGTTGAAACTAAAATTAACTTTTTTGAGGTAGTAACGCAAATCGAGGTTTTCTGGGGTTCATAGACCAGAGAATTAACCCATCACCATGATTTTGTCCTCACCAACTATTTTTTTAAGTTAATATAGAATTTTCCGATGATGATCTGTGGAGACACAGAACATGGATGAGAATTCTAAAATTATCAATCATAATTCTAACATCGTAATTTTCAAGTCAGTTCATCTTCTATTATCTTCCCCCTCCAGCATGCTCATATAACTATAATACCTACTGAGCGATATGTTTTCAGCTTCAACAGCCTCTAAAACGGCGCATTTGGGTTCATGGGTATGTGTGCAATTATGAAATTTACACTGTCCAATAAAGGCTCTCATCTCAGGGAAATAATGATAAAGCTCCTCATTGCCAATTTCTACCAAACCCAATTCTTTGATGCCTGGTGTGTCAATCAAGAAAGAATTGTCATCTACAGCAAACATTTCAGCAAAAGTAGTGGTGTGTACACCTTTCTTAGCAAATTGGGATATTTCCTTTGTTTTTTGATTGATTTCAGGAATGATATTATTCAGGAGTGTTGATTTTCCGACGCCAGAGTGCCCACTTATCAAGGAAGTTTTGCCTTTTATCAATGTCGAAAACTGGTCCATACTTTTTTCATCAAGCGCTGAAATCAAGTAACAGGGATAGCCAATTCCTTCGTACATTTCCATCACCTCATTTACTTTTTCTATCTCTTGTACGCGTAGCAAGTCAGATTTGTTAAAAACCAAAAGCACCGGAATCCTGAACGTTTCGGCGGTGACTAGAAACCTATCTATAAAGCCCAGAGATGTTTCTGGAAAAGATAGGGTGGCGATGAGTATCGCTTGGTCAATATTGGCAGCAATGATATGTCCGTGTGCACTTTTTTTGATGGCTTTTCGGATGATATAATTTTCTCTTGGAAAAATCTTATTGATTACCCCAGTTTCCTCTTCATTATCTTCTAGGTAAAAATCTACAAAATCACCCACAGCTATAGGGTTGGTGACTTTAAAGCCTTTTAATTTAAATTTTCCACGTAATCTACACGGATAGGATTTGTCATCTTCCGTGCGAACGTCGTACCACGAACCTGTTGATTTAAAAACTCTACCGTACATTTTTTAAAAGGTTTATGGTATGATTGACGATTGTTATCGTTGCTCCAGTATTTTTTCTAACATAGTTTTTGCTAATTTCGGCGGCTTGATTTTTCTGAGCGGGGTTTTTATTAAGCAAGTTAAATTTTGCTTTTAGAGCTCCCGTATCTTCTATAACGAAAGCACTACCTTCGGCAATTAATTCATTGGCTTCATTAAATTTTTTGTAATTTCTGTTTCCAAAGAAAATAGGTAATCCGAAAGTAGCTGCCTCCAAAATATTGTGTAGTCCGCTGCCAAATGCTCCGCCGATGTATGCATAATCTCCATACTGATATAGCGAGGAAAGCATTCCGATATTATCAATGATGAGTACCTCATAATTGCTGATGTCACTTTCCTTTGCTCGTGAAAAAAGGATGGTTTCTTTGTGTAATTTTTGTATTAATTTTTTATTCTCAGCGGCTTTGATTTCGTGAGGTGCGATGATAAATTTCAAGCCTTCCGATTGATTGATGAAAGGGATAAGCACCTCATGATCCTCAGGCCAACTGCTACCGATGACCATTACTGGGCTATTGGATTTGAATGCTTTTGCAACAGGAACAGCTACCGTTTTTTGACAAATGTCCCACACGCTATCAAATCTTGTGTCGCCCGTTGCGGTGGTGTTTTTAATATTAATACTTTTCAATAGTTCTACAGAATTTTTATCTTGTACGAAAATTTGGGTGAAGGATTTTAAGATATTTTTGTAAAACCCACCATAAGGCTTAAAGAAAATTTGCGAATTTCTGAAAATAGCAGAGAATAGCATAACAGGAATTTCTCTTTGCTTTAGCTCATTCAAGTAATGATACCAAAATTCATACTTGACAAAAAATACAATGGAAGGATTGACCGTATTGATGAATTGCTTGGCGTTGGAAGCAGTATCTAATGGCAGGTAGTAAACAAAATCTGCTAAAACATAATTTTTGCGTACTTCGTACCCTGATGGAGAAAAAAAGGTAAGTATAATTTTATGATGAGGAAATTCCTTTTTGAAAGCTTCTATCACAGGTCGCCCTTGTTCGAATTCACCCAGTGAAGCACAATGAAACCAAGCGATAGCTTTGTTCTCTGCACGAAATTCACTTTCAATTTTTTTTAATAAACGCTTTCGTCCATTTACAAATTCTTTGGTTTTATCACTAAAAATAGCACCTACAAATGCACCGATACGCAATAAAAAAATAGAAATGTTATAGATGATTAGATTCATTCGAACAAAAATAGAAAACCTCTTGATATTCATGTGGTTTTGTGGGGTTTTTAATCAAAATAGAATGAATTACAAAAGGGAGCGTTTCGTGTGTGTCTCCAAATGATGCATGAAATAGTAATAATTGTAAACATCCGGTACTAATTACCCCATTCCTAATGAGGCTTTATTTTTGGTTACTAAAATTATAGTATTGTAATATGCTGATTATCAATAAGTATGGGTATTAAGAAATTAGATAATTTGTCTGAGAACCATATGCTTTTAAATTCAAACTTATGTACTGTATCTATATGATTGCGGTTTATTAAATCAATGAAAAAGGCAAAATTTGTAAAAAGGAAAGTTAAATCAAATTTTTTGATCTTATGGTAACACAATTAAAATTCAAGATATTATTAAAATTATTGCTCTTTATGAGCATATTGATGTTTTTAGCAAATAGAAAAGTCAAAGCACAAAATTTCGATGTAGATAAAATATTAGAAGCAGGAACTGCTGACGCAGAGACCTACTTGCAAAATTTTGTAAGCCCAGTATTCAAAGGCTTTGGTTATGGATTGGCTAATGGGTGGTATAACACTGCCAAAACGCACAAACCTTGGGGGGTTGATTTGACAATTACCGTAAATGGTGCATTTGTACCCAATAAAGACTTGTTCTTTAAGTTTGATAATGCCGACTATAATTCCTTGAGGCTGACAGGTGGAGATGCCAGCACAGATTTACCAACAGTTTTTGGCGGAAAAATCAATAAAAAAATTGAAGTGCTTGATGAAAATGGCAATCCATTTCCTTTTTCTGGAACAATTGATGCGCTGGAAGGAGTGGATTTATCTGATATATTACCAGGTAGTCCAGCAGATAGTGACCCAACAACCGGAAAAACTGTAGTGCCTATGCCTATGGTCAATTTTGGAATTGGTTTACCAAAAGGAACAGATTTGAAATTTAGATTTTCTCCTAAGATTAAGGAGAGTGAATTTGAAGGACAGATACTTGGTTTTGGCGTGATGCATGATGTGAAACAATGGATACCTGGACTAAAAGAAAAGAAATTTAATCTTTCCGGGTTTATTGGATATACAAGTATCAAAACAAAATTTGACATGTCATCATCGGATTTAAATCCTGGCACAAATGACCAAAAAGCAGTTTTGAATATTAACGCATGGACTGTGCAAGGTTTGATTTCTAAAGACTACAAATTCTTTAGCATGTATGCAGGCTTAGGTTTTAATACAGCCAGTTCAGATTTTAACCTGCTAGGAACCTATGATGTGAATCCGGACTCAACAATAGATCCTCTTTTAATAGATCCAATCACTATGAATTTTACTAGTGGCGGGCCAAGGGCTACTGCAGGATTCAGACTCAAGCTAGCAGTGATTACACTTCATGCTGATTATACTTTCCAGGAGTATAATACGCTTACTGTAGGGTTTGGTATTTATGTGAGATAAGCACCACTACCATTTTAATGTTAAAATGGTATAATGCAAACGACAAAGAAAAAGGAGTTGATTCAGTCAACTCCTTTTTCATGAGAATAAAAAAAAGCCTCCTCTTTCGAGCAGGCTTTCCAATTTTAAACAGGTGTATGAATAAAATAAAAGTGTGTGTTATGTTGGTATATACGTCATGTCTAAATAAGGTAACCCCATTGTTAAAATAATTTAGAAATTATTAAAAAAACCTCCTCTTTCGAGCAGGTTTTCAATTTTAAACAGGTGTATGAATAAAATAAAAGTGTGTGTTATGTTGGTATATAC
>CAYRIF010000176.1:7345-8084 GCA_964424205.1 uncultured Roseivirgaceae bacterium
GGCATGCCTAAATAAGGTAACCCCTGCGCTTAAATATTTTATAGTTGATGCAAAAATACCATTGGATTTAGGAAAGCAAGCAATTTTGTTAAGAAGAAATAGATTTGATTAATCCGTAAGTGGATTATATATAGAATGTGTTGATTGGCGCAACTTTTTCAGGAATAATTTCGCTGTAATCTTTCGTTAAGATTAAATCAACTTCACCCTGCTTAGCAGAAGAATTCTTTCTTTCTGCCTGAAAATAACCTGCAACAAGTACGAACGTTAGTGCAGAAATTTTTAAGAAAAACTTAAATGCGCTCAATTTTATATTTATTATTATAAAGTACTGACTATCAGTGGCACAAAGATGCAAAAATTTACCAGATAGAAGTAATAAAAGTGATAAAATAAATCAAAAATGTACTATTTTTTTGGTTATTGACTAAAAATAAGCACGGTAGTTATGTTTAAACGATTTAAAACGTGATTTTAGTCGTTTCATGGTCGTTGTTTTATGTAGTAAACTGTTTTTAAAATGATAAAAGTACTGTTTGTATGCCTTGGAAACATCTGCAGGTCACCTGTAGCAGAAGGAATTTTTGCCAAATTAGTGCAAGAGAGAGGATTCGGTGGACAGATTCTATGTGATTCTTGCGGCACTTCTAATTATCATATTGGCGGTAACCCTGATTCGCGAAGCAGTGAAAATGCACAGATGAATGGACTTGTATTAAAGCACAAGGCACGGCAGTTT
>CAYRIF010000177.1:0-8054 GCA_964424205.1 uncultured Roseivirgaceae bacterium
GCATTTCTTGTGCTTCTAATAAAATAGGGGCTTCTTTTTCTGCCTCCTCCTTCGGTTTCCCACTTTCTATTAGTGTCGCTATCTGCTTTTTATAAACCTGATCAAATTTTACATAAAAATTCCCTACAAACTTATCTCCTTTCAACCCTACGGTTTCAGGTGTTTCACTATTCCCAAATTTTTGCCATGCCACCATAGATTTACAGATATGAATACCTCGATCATTTATTATCTGTACTTTCTTCACTGCATATCCCGTTGCTTCCAAAATTCTAGCGACTGAATTCCCTAAAAAGTTATTTCGCAGGTGTCCTAAGTGAAGCGGCTTGTTTGTATTGGGTGAAGAATACTCTACCATGAGTTCCTTACCCGTAGCAGGACCCACTCCGTAGCGCTTAGTAGTTTGAATGTTTTTGAATATCGCTATCCAAACTTTGTCTTTGATACTTAGGTTTAGAAAGCCTTTAACCACATTAAAATCTGCTACCAATTCAGTGTTCTTTAGTAAAAATTCACCAATCAACTGCCCAGTCACTTCAGGAGATTTTTTGGAGATTCTCAAAAAAGGGAATGTGACAAACGTATGCGAACCGACAAATTCCTTTTTGGTGGGCTGTAGTGAAAGCCTATTTAGAGCGACAATTTCACCAAAAAGTTCCTCAAATGATTTTTGTATTACTTGCTGTAAAAGCTTTTCTATGTTCATTATGCTAAGTCAATTCGTTACTGCCACAAAGATTATAAATTTAAGTTATTATCTTATTATCATTGAGGAAATAAAAAAGCCATTACCCATCAGGCAACAGCTTTTAACCTATTAAACTAACTAACTTATTTTTTTCTTGATGCTTCCAGTACAATAGTAACATCAACATTATCACCTACTACAGCCGTAGCAGCCCAGCTACCTGTACCAACCCCATATTCTGTTCTGTCTAATGAAAACTCAGACCTAATCGCTGTTACCAACTGTCCTTTCTTCATTGGATGATCCTTCATTCCTAATACTTTGAATGGGATTTCTACATTTTTTGTCACATCTCTAATGGTTAATTTACCAACTGCAGTATAATTATTTCCGCTCTTTTTTATTGATGAAGAAGTAAATTTCATAGTAGGCCATTTTTTGGCATTAAAGAAATCCTTTGATTGCAAATGTGTGTCTCTTTTTTTCTCACCAGTATTTACACTGGTAATATTCACCGTAAAATCAACTTTGCTACCTGCTAAATCATTGGGATCAAAAGCAAGTGTCCCTTTAAAATCCTTAAAATTTCCTTTCACTGGCGTAAAAAAGTGCGCAATTTCAAAACTAATAGAACTATGCGCCTTGTCAACAGTCCAGTTTGGTGCTAACAATAATTTAAAAGAGAATACAGCAATTAATGCTATAAATGATAATCCGAATATTGTTTGTTTTTTCATAATTGTATTTAATTTATATTTGTTTAAATTTTGATTGTACTTTAGGAACGTCAGCAAAATAAAATAGGTTCAGAAAGAACTCGCATACGTCGGCTAAATGACATTTACAATATGATAGATATAAAACTAGTAGTGACTGATATTGATGGGGTGTGGACAGATGGTGGTTTATATTTTGATAATAAAGGAAATGAGTTCAAAAAATTCAACGTACGTGATGGTGCAGCCATATTATTGTTGAGAACCCTAAAAATACCAACTTGTATCATCACTGGAAAGAACACAGAAATTGTAAAAAATAGAGCCAAAAGCCTTAAAATAGACTATTTATACCAAGGGGTTGACAATAAATGCGCAACAATCAAAGGGCTGTGCAAAAAGCTCAATATAAAGATGAGTGAAGTCGCCTACATTGGTGATGACTTTAACGATGTCAAAATGCTCAGGGCATCAGGTCTATCTGCCACTCCATCTAACGCCAGTGACTACATCAAAAAAGAGGCCACCTGGACATTAGAAAGCAAAGGGGGTGACGGCGCTTTCCGAGAATTTGTAGAAAAAATATTGCAACACTATGGAGTATTAGAGAAGACTGTGGAGAAATTGTTGGAGGGGTATTCTTGAGAACCCCTCTAGAGCTTAGTCAAAGAGCTATTGGTATATATAAAACTCTCCCTCTTTGACTTGATAGTGGAAGTGTAAAGCATAAATCACAAAATTCCTCCAACCATTTTTGGATTCATTACCGCTAAAAAATTGTAAAAAAATTATTGTCTATAGTTTTATTTAAACGGGAGGACATAGTTTGGGATTTTAATAAAAGTAAAACGTCATTCCTGCGGAGACAGGAATCCCTAAACCAAGCTTTCGTAAAAATTAAAATGCCAATCATAGTCCGCCACCTTAATAACCAGCATTCACATCCTATTCTTCTTGAAGTTTAGCCCCTATAAATAAGCCAATACTAACTTGTTTTTGCTCGGCAATACTGCTCTCCAATTTCTTTATCTCACTGAATTCAAATCACTAATGCATTTTTTTTGTTAAAGGTTAATTGACTTCTAAGTAAATGGTAGATACCTCTTTAGTATCCAAGGCTCTATCAAAAATTCTAATATCATCAATTATTCCAGGATAATTACTGTCATATAATTCACTACTTAGGTGAGCTGCACCAATCACTGCATCTGCTGCTGTAATTTTTTGAGATATTGGAACTGTAGATGACAAGTTTCCAGAATTTACACCATCTATATATAACGTAATCTCACCATCCAAATAAACCCAAGTAATATTTTGCCAATTAGTTTGAATTGGCTTCATAAGAGTTTCTACTATATTTGTGGCGCCTTCATTATAAATACTAAAAGAAATATTATTATCCGGTCGAACAGAAAAAGCATAAAACCTACTATCCATTGAGGAAAGATATCTACTAAATATATCCCTTCTCTTATCACTTACTATTCCATTAGGCTTAATCCAAAATGAAACCGTAAAATTAGCATATGCACCAAGTGAGAAAACATCAGAATTTCCTAATTCGATATAATCATTGATACCATCAAAATCATATGCACTATTTAGGTTGCCATTTCTATCTTCTGTTAGTTGAGGCCCCACAACAATGCCGTCATTACTATTATCACTTTCATCAATAGCATCACCATTAAAAGGATAAAATGCAATTAATCCTGACGATGATATTTTAACATCTAATAAATTGATTGTTATTTGCGCTTGTGATTTAGCAGATGAAGCATCGCTAGCTTCAACTGTCAATGCAAAAGAAGAAGTAGTTTCAAAATCCAACTTCGAAGGGTTTGCTACCAAAATTTCACCGGAATTAGAATCAATTTCAAATACTCCGTCTTCATTTCCCGAAATAATGCTGAATGTCACTGATTGACTTTGACCTTTATCAGCAATATTTAATGTCCCTACCTTTGTTCCCATTTCACTATTCTCGTCTATCGAAAATACTTGATTAATAATTTTAAGCGTACTCATATCAGAATCATCAGAGCCACATGAATATAACATGAACATATAGCTTAAAGCAAGTAGGAAAATATTGATTCTATTTTTTTTCATTGGTATGTATTTATAAATAATAATTGAGAAATTTTCGTATATTCTAAAGGAGAATCACTTCAACAGTAGATTCTGACGCAAGGTTAGCATTATCTCTGCACATACAAAAAGGAAAAACAGTTGAAATATTACATTAAAAATTCATCCGAATATATTATCCATAGACAAAAAGTTGTGTGATAACAACTAGCCATATTGATTTATAGCTACATATATGAATATATCTAGTTGACCTACCCGACAGGAAATTTTGCAGTACTGCAGGGTTTTGATAATACAGTTGAGAAGTTCCTAAAGGGGTATTCTTAAAGATTGTTATACAGCCTTATCAATGCTTTGCTAGTAATCTCCCAATTATATTTACTACCAATTGCAAGGATCGCATTCTTTTCCAACATAGACTTTAATGATGGTGAATTGTATAACTTTAATATTTTAGTTGCCAAATCTTGCTCATTTTCTGCTTCAAATACTAGCCCACATTTTTCTAAATTTACTATATTTTCCTGAGCAGGACAGTCACTCACAATAATTGGTTTCTTCATTGCCATATACTGGAAAATTTTGTTCGCATAAGTTGTGTCATGATGTGGGTTTCTTTTTAGAGGTGAAATACAAATATCAGAAGCAGTTATATATGATGGAAATAGTGAAAAATCCTGCCAACCTTCCATTGAGACAAAATCCTCTAACTTTAGTGTAGTAATTAATCTTCTTAACTTATTATCTTCTGAATTTTTCCCAACCATCACTAACATTATATTGGAAATTTTAGATTTTAAAAGATCTATCGCTTTAATTGCAGTGTCAGTTCCTCTTCTTAATGAAGTATCTCCAACATAAAGTATCACAAAGCAATCAGCATATTTTCTTATAATCTTACTTTCTATTCCGTAATTATTAAAGATATCAAGGGCAACTGCATTCGGAACAACAACCACATCTTCATTTCTTAATCCACTTACTGCTCCTAATGCCACCTCTTTAGCCTCCTCGGTTACCAAAATAAGCTTATCTGTCTTCATAATCAACTCATTTTGCTTTCTTGTCCATTTATTAATATTAATCAATATATTACCTGGAAACTTATTGAGATGCGGATAATATTTCATAATTTCTGGACGGTTCTCATGCAAGTCTAAAATTATCTTTAATCTAAAGGATTTGTTGGCTCTCATTACTGCCTGTGCTATAAGCATATCGTGTACATGAAGTACTTCAATCCTATTTTTAGAAATGAATTTTTTTAATTTTGGAATGACTAGCCATTCATAAATGGGGATTGTATAGGCTAGTGCAGATAGTTTATATGTTAGCTTATTCCCTTTATAGCGATGAACCTTGATGCCATTTATAACTTCAAATTTCTTTCTATTTTCATAGCACAAAGAAAACAAATGTACCTCATGACCAGCTTTGAGGAGACTTAAGGCTTCATTTTCCACCCTTGGATCTGGGGGGAAAGATGTATCAAGTATCATGCCTATCCTTTTTTTCAATATTTTACAAATAATAATGCTGTAGAAAATCTAAAATTAATATTTAATCTTACTTTTACAGCAAAATTACAAGTAATAATTCTTACACATTTGCATTGTGAATAAAAACCCTCATCAAATAGCAACAGAAATCTCTAAAGACTTTTTTTATATTAAAAAAAACTATGTTGCAGAGAAAGGATTTACATTTAGCTATATTAGATATAGATTATTAAGACCTATCCTAAAATTCTATTACAAGATTTTTAATATTCTTCATCCCAATAGACCTTGGACAACACCTGCCTCAATTATAATATTTGAAAAGCTACTTTCAAAAAACATGGTAGGACTAGAGTATGGCAGTGGAAGAAGCACTCAGTTTTTTGCTCAAAAGTTAAAACATTTAACCAGTATTGAACATCACAGAGACTGGTATAAGAAAGTTAGAAAGGAGCTAAACTCAGAGAACATAAAAAATGTAGATTATCAATTTGTAGAAAGAAATTCAAAGCATGAATTTTTTTTAAATCCGCAAAACTGGCAAGAAAAATACAATATCAATACTAGTTTCAAACTTAGAAATGAATATTATGATTACTTTCAGTTTGTAAATAAATTTGAAACCAATCACTTTGATTTTATTTTAATAGATGGTAGAGCCAGAGTTGAGTGTGTGTTAAATTGCATCGATAAACTTAAAAAAAATGGGATACTTGTATTAGACAATTCAAATAGAGATAGGTATTTTCCCGCTTTGAAAGTACTTAATAGTTGGAGAAAGGTCACAACTACAAATGGATTATTTGATACAACGTTGTGGTTTAAACCCTAACTATTCAGTTAAAAAGTTTAGATTTGAATTGTGAGATGCATTAAACAATACACATTACAATGGGCATAGTTGTTAAGCAGAGTATTAAGGCTTCAGTTTTTACATACCTTGGTGCTATCATAGGCTATTTTAACATACTCTGGCTTTACCCAAAATTTCTAAGTACAGAAGAAATTGGCATGTTCCGTACCATTCAGGACACAGCAATTTTACTAGTACCATTTGCTCAAATGGGGCTTGGATCTACATTGTTGAAGTTTTTCCCAGACTTTAAAAACAAAAAAGAAAAGGGGATTGCCTTCCTAAATACTTTAGTTATTGCTGGCATAGGGAGTGCTTTAGTGTTTATAGGGCTACTTTACTTGTTCCGTTTACCAATCCAAAATATTTTCAAAGAACAAGCTGCCACCATAATTCCTTACCTAAAACTAATTCTGGTATTGATAGTTATACTAACCATAAGTGGAATTTCAGAAGCATACTCAAGGTCTCTTCTTAAAATTGTATTTCCAAATTTTGTAAAAGAAGTGCTGATTCGAGTTTTATCCAGTATTATTGTTAGCCTCTACTTTCTAAAATACATTAGCCTAGATGGGTTGTTGTTATCCTTAGTCGGTGTTTATATGATTGCGCTACTAGTGATGGTTATTTACCTTGCCTATCTAAAACAACTCTCTTTCACTTTAAGTTTTAAGATTTATGATAAAAAAGCAATCAAAAAAATCACACAATATAGTCTGTTTTCTGTACTAAGTGCCAGTAGTGGAATAATTGTCATGAAAATTGACAGCCTCATGGTTACGGCACTTTTAGGTTTGACTACCAATGCTGTTTATACCACTGCCTTTTTTATAGCCACGGTTATAGAAATGCCAAAGAGGGCTTTGCACCAAATTACAACACCGCTCATTTCTAATCACTTCAAAAATAATAACCTTGCAGAAGTTAGTAATATATATATAAAATCATCCCTTAATATGCTAATCATTGGACTGCTCATTCTAATTGGCATTTGGGCAAACATCGATAACTTATACTTCCTAATTCCAAAATGGAAAACATTTGCGCCAGGTAAAATTGTTGTTTTGCTCATAGGAGTAAGTAAGCTAATAGACATGTCGATGGGTAACAATGGTGAAATTATTATGATGTCTAAGTATTACAAATTCAACATTGTCGCTATCTCTGCATTGGCAATTGGCGTAATCATAGGTAATTATTTTCTAATTCCGATGTATGGTATGATGGGCGCCGCACTCGCATCGTTACTTGCAATGGTTGTGTATAATATTACCAAATTGCTTTTCATCAAAGCAAAGTACAACATGCAGCCTATTAATATAAATACAGTAAAAGTACTCGCTGTAGGCATTGCGGTATACTACCTCAGTACTTATATACCAACAATGCAACCATTATTTTTAGATATCTTGCTCAGGTCTGGTGCCATTACTTTGGTATATGGATTGCTTATTCTAAAACTAAAGGTCTCCAGCGATATAAATTCCATTATTAATCAAATAATAAAAGGTGAGTATTTCAAAAAAAAATAAAATGTTACCCTTTAAAATAATAAATCCAACCAAAGGAAGCGTTCCGATTCTAATAAGTGTACCGCACTGCGGAACACTTTTTCCAGAGGATATCAAAGCACAATATTACCCACAGTTTATCAAAGACCCTGATGACACTGACTGGTTCGTGGATAGACTATACGATTTTGCCTCAGAAATGGGCATTACGATGATTCAAGCTGTTTACAGCAGGTTAGTTATTGATTTAAACAGGGATCCTAAACAAAAACCCTTGTATAATGATGGAAGAATTATCACCGAACTCGTCCCAAAAACTGATTTTCACGGTAATGACATTTACAAAACAGCACCAAGTAAAAGGGAAATTAACCGGCGAATATCAGCATACTACGAACCCTATCATAGCAAAATAGGGAGTATTTTAAAGACGCTCAAAGAAGAATTTGGGCAAGCGGTATTGTTTGATGCACATGCTATAAGACAGTATGTACCTACTATTCAAAAAGACAAATTTCCTGACCTTATTTTGGGAGATGCCGATGAAACGTCAGCAGATAAACGAATTATCGAAACGATGCTAAATAATCTTTCTTCCGGCAATTATTCTCTCCGTCACAATACCCCATTCAAAGGAGGACAGATTACCAGAAGCTTCGGAAAGCCGAAAACGGGAATCCATGCACTACA
>CAYRIF010000178.1:0-7984 GCA_964424205.1 uncultured Roseivirgaceae bacterium
TTTATTGGTACTTGTGATAAATGCTTCATCTGCCGTTTCTAGTTCGTGAACACCTAAATCCCGTTCCACTACTTCATAATATTCTTTTGCTATTCCCAAGACCTTTCCTCGCGTAACTCCTTTTAAAATACCCGCTTTTGCTGTGATTACTTTTCTGTCTTTTACCATAAAAAAATTGCTTCGAGTCACTTCAGAAACAATCTCGCCATCATGGTATAAGACATCAAAGGCGTTTTCTGCTTTGCACTTTCCTGAGAGCATAATGGCAGTAAGGTAGTTGGTGCTTTTTACCTCAGGAAATTCGCGGACGTATTTGTGTGTGATTAATTTTGCACCATCGGTATAATAATGTTTAGCAGGAAACACCGACGGCTCAATCTGGATAATTAAATTTGGTGTTGTTGGTTCAAATCCGTTGTGAGAATAGCCACCTGTCATTATCAATTTGACTGAGGATTCTTGATATCCATTCAGTTCTATCAATTTTAAAACATGACTTTCGATAAACTCATCGGTATAGTCATGTGCAAAATGAAATGTTTGAGTAGAATGCCTAAACCTAGCCAAGTAATCATCTATGAATAGTAATTTTCCTTTACTTGTTCTGAAAAAATCAAATATCCCAAACCCTCGAAGAATAGAAAGGTCACTTACATGCAATTTGGCATGCTCAGCTTCCATAATTTCTCCGTTGATTGAATAAAACTTTCCCATACACTATACAAACTGTCTGGCACGTAAGAATGTCATCACTTTTCCTTACAAAAGTGATGACATTCTTTATACTTATTTCTTCTTCGACTTCTTTGCTTTTGGTTTTTCAGCCCTCTTTACTTTTTTAGGTCTTGTCACTCCAAATGACCCCATAAAAATTTTACCTTTTTTAGTTTTTTTATCTCCTTTTCCCATTATTATTTAGTTTTTTATGTTCAATCAAATATACAAAATTTTACCAAATCACCACTCGTACACTATCAGACCGGTACATCCCATCACCTTCTTTCACATGAAAGGCTTTATAAAACTGTGGTAAGTTTGACAATGGTCCGCTAGCCCTATACATGCCAGGCGAGTGCGGATCTGTATTCACTTGTGTGCGCAATGCATCATCCCTGTACTTAATCCTCCAGATGGTTCCCCAAGAAAGAAAGAATCGTTGCTCAGGTGTGAATCCATCAATTAATCCAGGTCTTCCGTTTTCACTAAGGTATTGCTGTAATGCATCATAAGCTACTGAAACTCCTCCTAAATCACCTATATTTTCACCCAAGGTAAATGCTCCATTTACAAACACACTATCAAGCGGTTCAAAGGCACTGTACTGGGCGATAAGCTTTCCTGTTCGTGCTTTGAATTTCACTGCATCAGTTTTAGACCACCAATTTACCATATTACCAGATGCATCAAACCTACTTCCTTGATCATCAAAACCATGTGAAACTTCGTGACCAATCACCGCTCCAAATGCCTCCATAATTTACTGCATCATCTGCTTTATAATCAAAAAATGGTGGTTGTAAAATAGCGGCAGGAAATACTATTTCGTTAAACAGTGGGTTATAATAAGCGTTAACCGTTTGTGGGTTCATTCCCCACTCCTTTTTATCAACAGGCTTTCCTAGCTTATCAATTTGTCTTTGAAAACCGAACTCACTAGCAATGATAACATTCTGTACATATGACCCGCCCTCTGCTTTGGTGGCTACGTTAAGTTTTTCATATCCTTTCCACTCATCCGGATAACCAATTTTAACCGTAAAGGATGCTAATTTTTTCAATGCCATCTGCTTGGTAGAATCTGTCATCCAATCTAGGTTTTCAATTCTTTTACCCATGGCTACTAAAATATTATCGACCATTCTTTTGGCAGTTGCTTTTGCCGCTGGCGGAAACGCCTCGTCTACATATAGCTTCCCTATTGCCTCTCCTAATACGCCGTTGGTCATTCCTAATACTCTTTTCCATCTCGCCCGATTCGCAGTAGTTCCATTCAGTTCTTTTCCATAGAAATCAAAATTTGTTTGGACAATTTCATGGTTTAAAAAATTAGCGGCACCATCAATCACGCGCCATCTCAAATATTCTTTCCACTGTGCGACTGGAACCGTCTTCACAATCTTTTCAAAAGCTTTCATGAATTTAGGTTCTGTTACAATTAAGGTGTCAATATTATTAACGCCTAAATCTGTTAGGTATTCCTTCCAATTTACAGAAGGTGTAATTTTCGATACTTCTGCCAAAGACATTTTGTTATACAATGCAGGGATATTTCTACGCTCTACATTCGTCAGTGAAGCTTCTG
Organism: uncultured Roseivirgaceae bacterium; assembly: GCA_964424205.1. Classification (GTDB taxonomy): domain Bacteria; phylum Bacteroidota; class Bacteroidia; order Cytophagales; family Cyclobacteriaceae; genus CAYRIF01. Next base: position 2,303 of record CAYRIF010000178.1, read on the forward strand.
CAAGCGCCGTTTCAATTGTCATAATGTGTTGTGCTTGAGCTGCTGCCTCATCTGCAGACACGCCTATATAACCCATCATTTTAGCCACGTGCTTGAGGTATTTCGCTCTAATATCCTTTGACTTTTCATCTGTCTTGGTATAATAATCTCTATCAGGCAATCCCAATCCACCTGAACCCAAATAAGTTGTCATCATGCTACTATTCTTTAAATCAGCAAAAATCTGAAAGCTATAAAACGCTCCCCCACCTGTTCTTCCATCATAAGCTAAATATTTCTGTAAATCCTTCGCATTAGAAATAGCATCAATCTTATCAAAATGTGGTTGTAAGGGTTTAATCCCTACTTCCTCTGCCAGTAGCGAATCCATTCCTACCGCATAGAAATTTGCTGCTTTCCTTTGATCGGTATTGGCAGTGTATTGATTGTTGGATGCTGCCGCTTTCAAAACTTCAAGTACAATTTTATTGTTGTTTTCGCGAAGTTCATTGAAACTCCCCCAACTCCCTTGATCATCAGGAATTTTCGTGTTCTCTAACCATTTACCATTTACATACTTAAAAAAATCATCAGCAGGGCTGACAGAAGTATCCATGTTACTCAAGTCAATGCCATGATGCGCTACAGCAATGACCTCTTCGACTGCATCCACCGCAGGTTGTGCAGCATCTGTTGTATTAGTTGTGGTTTGCTTGGCACAACCAGCCATAAGAATTAGTGCTGCAATCAAATAAGAAAATCGTTTCATTTTTAGGGTCTCCATATATTTACGTTTAGTTTTTGTTGCTAAAATAATTAAATAAAATGTAATGCGTGAAAATTTTTACATGAGTGGTTTGAATCGGACAATGATTGACTAATGTAATGATTATTAAATACTTTATAGAGACACCAATTTATATATTATCTGTAAAGTGTTTTTTACTTTTCTCTTGATTGAACTTTCCTTGGTTATAAGCATTTGATTTGTTCTTAGGGATTGTTAGGCTTTTCCATTGCTCCGATTTCAACATTTTTGCCACATATACAATCTGACCAATATGATACGGGTAATGCGCCATTTGTCTGCTAATTGCTTCATACACTGAGTGTCCCTCATTCCTAATGTAAACAATTTTGGATAGGTCATTTGTTGTCAATGTGTTGAGTGTATCCAAAAAACAATCCCATCCTTCATTCCAAAGTCTTAGCATATCGGCCGTATCTTTAATTGTATTTTCAAACTCCCTATCCCTTTCTCTCCATGGCTTCTCACCATCCTCGGTCAGAAAATTTGTCCATCTCGAAAGCATATTTCCCCTGATGTGCTTGACAATAATGGCGATGCTGTTGGAATCATCATTTGGCTGCCAATGAATATCCTTGTCAGATAATTGCTCAAAGGTTTTCTCGCCTAATGACTTATAATATAAGGCTACTTTAATGGTGCTTTCCAAATTATTTATATTCATTTTATAGGATAAAATCGTGAGAATATTGCAAGTCATTTAGATTATACTTAAAATTAGGTAAAATATGACAAACGAAGAAGCCATAGAAAATTTTAACCCAAACGGCATTGGCATCAAAGGTAATTTATTTGGTCTACCTTTTACACCAGAAAATGCCTCGTTGGTAGTTATTCCAGTGCCTTGGGAGGTAACTGTTTCTTATAACACAGGAACAGCACAAGGACCAAAAGCTGTTTTGGAAGCATCCGTACAACTTGACTTGGCGGTGCAAAACATACCTGATGCCTGGAAATTAGGCGTTGCCATGTTACCTATTTCTACCGAGTGGGAAGAGGAAAGCAAACAATGGCGCGACCACATAGCAGCCTATATCAAATGGCTAGCATCTGGAAAGAAAAAATCGGCTAATAATTTAATATTAAATGCCGCAGAAGGTGTCAATGGTGTTTCCGAAAAACTTAACGCTTGGGTTAAAGAAGAAGCTTTGGCGTTGATGGAACAAGGAAAGATGGTGGCTGTTCTTGGTGGTGACCATAGCACGCCATATGGATTAATGCAGGCATTAGATGAAAAGAATGAGGATTTTGGAATCCTACAAATTGATGCCCATGCAGATTTACGAGAAGCATATGAGGGATTTGAATATTCTCATGCCTCCGTCATGTACAATGCGTTGAAGTTAAAGCACCTGTCCAAGTTGGTGCAGGTAGGCATTAGGGATTTTTCTGATTCTGAACTTAGTCTTATTAATAAGCTCAGCAATAAAATCCACACTTGGTTTTACAATGATATTCAAAAAAATATTTTTGAAGGAAACAACTGGAATTCAATCTGTAATCGTATCATAGCTGACTTACCACAAAATGTCTATATCAGCTTTGACATAGATGGGCTTGACCCAAAGCTATGCCCAAACACGGGTACGCCAGTTCCTGGTGGATTCGAGTTTCACGAAATCATGTTTTTAATAGAAAAATTGGTAAAATCCGGAAGGAAAATAATTGGATTTGATGTCTGTGAGGTGGCACCAGGGAAAAACAGTGAATGGGATGGAAATGTTGGTGCCCGTGTACTTTATATGCTTTCCAACTTCATGGCCGTTTCGCAAGAAAAACTAAATTTATCTTCAAATGCCAGACACTAGTTTTGGTAATCCTTACCATCTAAATACTTATTTGACGGCTTAAAATCATAAATAAAAGAGATAGGCTCATTACCCTTAGCGACATCATCTGGTAATTCGGTAACACTAGTTATGATACTTTCATCAAAAAATTCGGGCGCCTCTATTGGTTCAAAAACATCCACCCGTCGAAAATAAAATGCAGCAAGCAAGCCAGACAATGCACCAATCAAATGAGACTCCCATGAAATTTTAGGATCTGTCGGAAAAACGCCATAAATCATACCTCCTAGTAAGAATATAACAATTAGTGATACAGCAATTGCTCTGGTATCTTTTCTAAATACCCCACTAAAAAAAAGAAAGGCAACCAAGCCATATACCACACCACTTATACCGATATGATAATAGGCATCTCGCGCTGCAATCCACACCCCCAATCCTGTAGCTATATAAATAACTAAAATTGCTTTGACCGCAATTTTTCTATAAAAATATAGAATACCAATAGCAGAAATAAGTAAAGGAATGGTATTTGAAAATAGGTGATTAAAGTCACCATGTACTAATGGCCCAGTAATGATTCCTTTTAGTCCAGAGACTTTTTCAGGAAGGATACCATACTCAGTAAAATCAACAGAAAATAGTGACTCATATATTTTTATTACCCATAAAAAAACAACAAATCCAATCGGATAAAATACACTCTCCTTAAACCGCTTAACATCCTTTTTCATGACTACATGTTGCTTTTATTATATAACAGTACCGTAATATTGGGTTTAGGTTTAGGTTATCTGAAAATAATACAAATTAAAGATAGCTATTTTCATCATAAACAAAGCATATTATTATTTTTATTATACAAAAATATTTTAAATATTTACATAATTACATTAAAACGCAAATTCATACAATTGGTTCATTTATGGAATATAGGAGGTTAGGAAAATCAGGATTATTGGTAAGCGAGTTGTCATTTGGCTCATGGCTTACTTTTGGAAGCCAAATAGAAAGAAAAGTTGCTAAAGAATGCATGTATAAAGCGTATGATTTAGGCGTCAATTTTTTTGATAACGCAGAAGTTTATGCAGACGGAGAATCGGAAAAAGTAATGGGAGAAATTATTAAAAAATCTGGCTGGAGCAGGGATACGTTTATAGTCTCTAGTAAGGTGTTTTGGGGCGGTGAGTTGCCAAATCAAAAAGGGCTAAGTCGCAAGCATGTTTTTGAAGCATGCCATGCAGCACTCAAAAGGCTAAATGTAGCATATCTTGATTTATACTTCTGCCATCGTCCTGATATCAACACTCCAGTAGAAGAAACAGTTAGGGCCATGCATGATCTGATTCAACAAGGAAAAGTGTTGTACTGGGGTATGTCTGAATGGAGTGCGGCAGAAATAATGGAAGCGTACGGAGTTGCCCGACAGTATAACCTAACGCCGCCTACCATGGAGCAACCACAATACAATATGCTACAAAGAAAAAAAGTGGAGAGAGATTATCATAAACTTTATGAAGAAATTGGATTGGGTACTACCATCTGGTCTCCTCTAGCCTCAGGATTGCTAACAGGTAAATACAACGATGGCATCCCAAAAGACTCAAGAGCTGCTAAAAACAAGGACATTGGCTGGTTATATCAAATAGTTACAAGCGAAGAAGCCAAGCTAAAAATAGAAAAAGTGAAAAAAATCACGAAGGTCGCCGAGGGTATTGGCACTAATATGGCTAATCTTGCCATCGCCTGGTGTCTAAAAAATCCAAATGTGAGCACCGTAATAACTGGCGCCTCAAAAGTAAGTCAGGTGGTAGAAAATATGAAAGCAGGAGAAACCAAAGCGCTGCTTACCGATGAAGTGATGGCTGAGATAGAAGTCATTCTTGATAATAAGCCCGAAATGGTTTTCTTTTAGAAAAAGTCAAACACCACTATTTCTTATCTTTTACAAATAAACCAATGACACTACTGACGATAGACAGAATAATACTAAAAATCAAAGCCCACCAAAATCCATTCACATAAAATCCGTCTATGAAATAGCTAGCCAATAGTATAATAACCGCATTAATAACAAGAAGAAATAATCCTAAAGTGACGACCGTGACAGGAATGGTCAAAATAACCAACAGTGGTTTGACAGTAACGTTCAATAATGACAATACTGCCGCAACTATAACAGCACTCAGTATACTAGATACTACAACGCCAGGTAATAACCAACTCGTGATAAAGACTGCAATTGCAGAAATCAAAATTTTAATAATAACCTTCATATTGTATTAGTTTAGTTTACAAATATTTTGATTCAATGACGCCTTTGTGATGTTCTAAATGCCCAGCAATAATATACACAATTGCTCTCACCGACATTAACAACTCATTGGCATTCCCTTTTTTGTCGATCATAGATTCATTAAAAGAATCAATGAGCAACACACTATTTTCTCTTATTTTACCAAATTCTTTTAGTAAATCTGCGATTTTTCGTTGGTTGAATGCCGCATTCGCCACATACTCATTTTCATTAAACCCCGGTATTTGCTGCCGCTCTCCTCGACTAAAGGATAACGCACGATAAGTCATAATTCTTTCTGTATCGTTAATGTGTCCTAAAATTTGCTTGATTGTCCACTTATCCTCCTCATATCTGTACGATAATTTTTCTTCAGGAATAGCCTCCACAAATTTTTTAAAATCTGCTTTTTGTTTTTTCAGGTATTTTAGGACATCTCCCTTCGGCACTTTATTAACATACGTTGCATAAAACTCTGGGTACTCATTCTCACTTGGTCTTTCAATCATTTTTACACTATTTTTACTACTACTTTTCACCTTTATCATCAAACCATGAACTGTACATGATATAATTTTTCGCTGTTCTATCAAAAACGTTTTTCAAGTCACCTTCCACATTTTTAACCTTTTTTGCAGGAACGCCAGCGTAAATACTGCCTTCTTCCACAATGGTATTTTCCAAAACAATGGCTCCAGCCGCAACAATACTATTACTATGAATCACTGCATGATCCATCACAATTGCACCCATCCCAATCAGTACGTTGTCTTTTATCGTACAGCCATGCACGATGGCATTATGTCCTA
>CAYRIF010000179.1:0-7964 GCA_964424205.1 uncultured Roseivirgaceae bacterium
TACTTACAAAAAGATATGTGCCTATTCTTAAGGACATCGGTATTTCATCAATAAATTTAAGTCTGGATACACTAGACAAAGAGAAATTCAAGGAACTCACAAGAAGAGATGAGTTTGATAAAGTTTGGGATACATTTAATAGTATCCTCGAACATGATATTCCCCTAAAATTGAATGCCGTAGTCATAGATGGGAAGAATACAGATGATATAATACCGATGGTTGAACTTGCAGAAAAATATCCTGTGGGTATTAGGTTTATTGAAGAAATGCCTTTCAATGGTGGTGATGCCCATTTTCAAAAGATAAAATGGAATCACCATAAAATATTAGAAACTATACGGTCTAAATATCCAAATATATCCACTGTGAAGAGTGCACCTAACTCAACCTCGTCTAATTATCAAATAGAAGGACATAAAGGAACATTTGGAATTATCGCCGCGTATAGCAGAACATTTTGCGGCTCTTGTAATAGAATCAGAATCACTTCTCAAGGCAACTTACAAACCTGCCTATACGGAAACAGTGTACTTAGTGTTAGAGATTTGTTGAGAAACAATAAAGATGATGCTGTCATCAAACAATCGCTGCTAAAGAGTTTTAGCAACAGGGCCAAAGATGGTTTTGAAGCTGAGAAAAATAGAAAAACAGACAATACTAAAACTGAATCAATGTCGGTGATAGGCGGCTAATATACTATTCCATGTAAGTATCACGTAATGTTTACGAGCATTTTCAGTATTAAAATTATATAATTATTCTGATATTGAGGAGACTTTAAACAGTGCCATGTAACAAATTCATTTTGTGATACCGCACAACCTTTTACACTACTGCAAAACTAATGAAAAGAAAACCTATTCTAATTGGCCTACTACTCTTATTACTAGTTGCTAGTATTGCTTCACCTGCACAAGTACCTAAAATTGATAGTCTAACTGCACTTTTAGATGACACGAAACAAAACAAAAGTCAAGCTAATATTTTAGTAGAATTAACATTGGTTTACTATAAACTAAAAAATGATTCCGCACTATATTATGCCAAGCAATCTCTAAACTACTCGCAGGGGATTGGTTATACCAAAGGCATTGGCGAAAGCTATCTCCTGATGGGTAGAATAAACAGGCGAAAGCATAAAATGAAGGAAGCCATTACTTTTTATGAGCAAGCAGAAAAGAATTTTATTAAAATAGATGCGAAAGATCGCTTGGCAAGTGTCTATAATAATTTAGGATTGGCTAAAAAGAATCAAGGAAACTTTAAACGGGCAAGTCATTATTATAATTTATCAGTAGAAAATTATAAGAAAGTTGGCAATCAATTTGGTGAAGCTGCTGCATTTAGTAATTTAGGAGTCATCTATTTTAGAACAGGTAATTATGAAAAAGCGACCAAGTATTATATAGATGCATTGAAATTAAGGGAACAAATTAAGGATAATGCTGGTATTGCAACTACTTTAGCCAATTTAGGAAACCTATCATTAGAGCAAAAAGATTACAATAAGGCTTTGGAATATTTTGATAGTGCAAAATCAAAATTCCTTGAACTTAACAATCAACTAAAAGTTGCCATGACCTTGTTTGGTATTGGAGAAATATATGTGCAAAAAAATGATAATAGTAAAGCATTAATAAGCTATCAAGAAGCACTTAACTATTTCAAACAATCAGATAATAAAAATATGATAGCTGCAATTTATGGGACTATCGGAGAATTATATTACGAGACAAAAAATTATAGAAGAGCACTAGAAAATCAGTTGCTTTCATTACAATATTGTTTAGAACTGGATGACAAACTTGGTGCTGCACTTGCCTATAATGATATTGGATTACTTCAAATAAAATTAGGCGACTATCAAAAATCCTATACTAATTTTACCAAGGCATTAAATTTGGCCAAAGAAATTGGATCAAAACAAGCCCTTTTAGATAGTTATCAAGGGTTTTCTCTTTATTTTAAGAGCCAGAAGGAATTCGAAACTTCATTAGAATATCTAGAAAAGCATGCCGCACTTAAGGATAGCTTATTTTCCATAGAAACCAGTAAAGAGATTTCTAGAATACAAACACAATATGAAACAGAAAAAAAGGACCAAGAAAATGAAATACTAAGGCAAGAGCAAAAGGCAAATACCGCCATTATCAACCAGCAAAATTTACAAAACAAGGTACAGTTTGGTGCGCTTATTTTGTTCTTTGCCCTAGCCGCGTATTTCTTTAATGTTTATAGGGAAAAACAAAAGAGTAATGAACAAATTGCTCAGCAAAATAAAGAAATTACGGAAAGTAAAGCTGAATTACAAAATGCGCATGATCGCTTAAAAAACTCTCAATTAAAGCTTAGAACAGTCAATGATAAATTACAAGTATTGAATGCCAGCCTATCCTCTACGGTTAAGGAAAGAACGAAAGAATTAGAAGCCATAAATTATGAACTGGATACTTTTCTATACCAATCCTCTCATGCGCTCAGAAGACCAATGGTCAGTGCAATGGGACTCACAAGGCTTGCTAAGATGAAAGAAGTAAGCGAAGAAGTAAATAATATTTATGAGAGAATGGAGGAAACATTAGTGAAAATGGATTTTATGCTAAAGAAATTAGTAACGGCTAGTGAGATAAGCTTTCTAGATATTGTCTATTCCGAAATAGCATTTTCCAAGGTCAAAAAAGCAATTAATATTTCGCTTAAAGAGGTAATTAAAAATAGTACTGCAAAAGTTAAGTATAAAATCAGTAAAGATGTGAAACTGCATACGGATCAAAGACTATTAACAATTATACTTGAAAACCTCATCGAGAATTCCATCGCCTTTCAAAAAGTAGATGCTACAAAACCAATCATACTAACCACCATAGAAAATAAAGGAGATATGATTAAAATTACGGTGCATGACAATGGCATTGGAATTCCCCCAATGGTTATGGATACGGTGTTTGACATGTTTATTGTAGGAACTGGGCAGAGTCAAGGTTATGGGCTAGGTTTATACCTCGTAAAAAAGGCCACAAAAAAAATAAGAGGGACTATAAGTGTAAGGAGTGAACTGGATAAATATACTACTTTTGATATTTTACTGCCAAAAAAATTGCTGCCATAGCATTTCATTTTTCTTCCCAATTATTCTATCATATTATTCTAAGGTAAAAAACGCACCTTGCAATACTCTTTGTATTATTATATTTTAATGAAAAATTTTCAGCGTCATCAAAATATAAAAATATAATTTTTAAATAACTGATAATCAAATAGTTATACAATATTTATAAATATATTTCTTATGACAGTCAGTATAATAAAACCGTATATAACACAACTTTAGCATCTTGTAAAAAAGACTTAAATTAGCAATATGCCGAACGATAAATCAGCCGTATGTTTGCATTAGAAATTATTTAAAACATACATATAAAAATTATACCATGAAAAAATTATTTATAATACTATTCAGCGTTGCTATATTATCATTAGGTGCTTGCCAAGATCCAAATGAAGAAATTTTCAACAATCAAGATGAAATGACTGTTGATAACAATCAATCAGTACGATATGTAGATTTCGATTCAGAAACTGATTAATTATCAATACACGCATAATCTAATATAAATTAAAACATTATCACTATGAAAAAGACGATATACATCATTGCGCTTATTGCATGTGTTTCTTTGATATCCTTCCAAAGTTTCAGTAAAAAAACGACAAAAAAAGTGCCAAATACACTAGAAGTTGTGGATAAAACTGATGCTGAGGCGCAGTATTACTCAGAAAGTGAGCTCATGAGAGACTTTGACTCCGAAACTGACTAATATACTTTTCCATACTGTGGCTACTAACCTATTCATGCCATTCTGTTACTTCTCGGTAACAGAATGGCATTCTTTTGTCTCATCATTTTTCTCAAAAAAAAAGTAGCTAATCGAAGCGTTAGCTACTATAGAAAATATTATTTTGCAGGACATTAATACGCACAGGTCAAGGGAATATAAAATGATTCATTCTAGTTTCTTCAAACTTATGAAGAAGTCATACACAACAATTCGCATTGGCTACTTATGGTATTAATATCTTTTAGGTTATTCAAACCAGTAATAGGAAATATGATAAATAAATCACCACATTTTTAAATTAACGCACAAAAAAAGGGATGTAAGTTTTTACCAATATTTTAACTTTTTATTTCTAATTCAAACAAATTAACACCCTAAAGCATTGACTTATTGCACTTATCAATAAAGTGCTATTTGTATTTTTTAAATTATACTTTTCTATTATGCTACTGTCTTAATTTTATATTTAGACCTATTCCTTTATACTTATAGTATTCGCTAGGTTTTCCAATCAATTGAAACTTATTTGTGTATATCGTATTAATTCTGATACGTAACATGCGTAAGGTATACCTGCTATAAATATCTATATAAAGTCAATGGATAGGCTTCCCCTTTTTCAAATACTAACTTATCATAAGGAAGTTCCAAGAAACCGTCTGCCTCCAATAAATTAGCAAAATCTCCGGAGCCCTTTCCAACAATTGGCAATGCGAGTAGTTCTCCAGAGTAATCCGTGGAAACTTTAACTTGCAAAAAATAAGAAAGGTTAGGTTTAAAATTAAATGCATCTGTCAGTCGGGCTTTTAGCACTTCACCTGTTATGACCATACCTAAACTTTGCATCAACCAGGGTTTAATATAATGATAAAATCCAGAGAATGTAGAAACAGGATTTCCTGGCAAAGCAAAAATAGTTTTGTTGCCTGCTGCCACTCCAAAGAAAAATGGTTTTCCAGGACGTTGCTTTACTTTGTGAAACAGTTTATTAACGTTCAGTTCTGTGAGTACCGCTGGTATAAAATCAAACTTTCCTTTAGAAACACCGCCGCTTAATATTAGCACATCAAATTCAGATAGAATTAATTTAAGTTCATTATATATCTCTTGCTTGTTATCTTTTAAATGAAACATTTCTGCTGCCACTTTTAGCGCCGTAACAGCAGTGTACAGCGCATAGGAATTAGACTTTCTTATTTGATGTGCCGCTGGTGTTTCATTCACATCAACCAATTCATCGCCACTTGATATAATTGCTACCCTAGGCTTCTTTGCCACCTTAATGGTTGACCGTCCTACAGTTGCCATCACCGCCACTTCAGCTGGTGATATCAGCACCCCTTTTCTAATTAAAACCGAAGAGGCCTTTCTATCTGTTCCCTTTTTGTGGACATTCTGACCTTTAGATTTAACGACATCATCACCAATCAATGTCGCAATTCTGATACCATTGACTTCCGTAAATTCAATATCCTCGTACCTAATCACAGTATCCGAATTTTCCGGTCGCACAGCACCTGTCATTATTTCAATACAGCCACTTATATCCTTGAGCGTATTTTGAGGCATTCCTGCTGCTTGAACACTTTCAATTGCGAAAGAACGATTGCCTTTCTCAAAAGCCTCATAGTTGATGACAATCCCATCCATAGTAACCCTATCGAATGGCGGAAAATCTCTATCTGCCAATACCTCTTCCATCAACACCTCTCCTACCGCTTCCTTTATATCCACCTCAATGATACTTGATTTGTATAAATTTGAAAAAACTATTTGCTTGGCCTCTGAAACTGAAATCATAATTCTATATATTAAAATTCTACTGCGAAACTAGAGAATATTATCATTGATTTATAATGATTTACCGTGCGAATAATAAATTCTACCAATTTTCAATTAATTTTAGGCATGGATCATAAATTCACACACCTAGATGCTACTGGTAACCCAACAATGGTTGATGTAGGAAAAAAAACAGCAACTAAAAGAGTTGCAAAAGCGCGGGCAATCGTCAGACTAAATGATGAAATTTTGTCGCACCTGAAAAACGATGATATACATACCAAAAAAGGACCTGTATTTCAAATAGCCATTACCGCTGGCATCATGGCTGCAAAACAAACTGGCCATCTCATTCCGCTTTGCCATCCGCTAGGGCTAGAAAATTGCAATGTAGCGATTAAAATAAATTCAAAAAATGATGTTGAAATCACTTCGATTGCAAGCCTAACAGGAAAAACTGGCGTTGAAATGGAAGCACTCATGGCAGTTAATATTGCGGCACTAACTGTGTATGATATGTGTAAGGCATTTTCGCACGACATCGTTATCAAAGAAGTGAGGCTTATAGAAAAAACTGGCGGAAAAAGTGATTTTAGATTAGATTAAAATGAAAGGCTATTTTTAAAAGCCATCAGTTCATCTTTGAAATCTCCATCATGCGGAATGGCAAGGTATTTTTCCAATCCTGATTTAGCGTCAATATTAATCTCTCGTAATTTCAGGTGTTGATTAATGAAAATGAATTCCAGTTCCGGATAAATTTCTTTTACCACATCAACAATATCTAAAATTGTCATTGTTTTTCCTACAACGTTATAAATACCAGAAGGAGCCTGACTAAAGGGTAAATTTTTCAAGACAGACACCACTTTACTAATATGAATAAATGGTCTGGTCTGTTTTCCATTCCCATGAATAGAAATCCTGCTGTTAAAATTCGCATCAAACATGAATTTATTAATCACCGCATCAAAACGCATGCTATGACTATACCCAAATACATTGCCACACCGCAGAACGTACGTATCCATTTTATCCATCATGCGAATCACATGCTCCTCTCCTCTCAATTTTGAAATACCGTAAAAAGTTCGAGGGTTAGGAATGGTATCTTCGTTGATTGCACTAGAAGAAGCGCCATAAACAGAAGCACTACTGACATAGATTAGTTTTTTTACCTCACTTTTTTCCAGCGCATAGGTCAACTCTGCAGTTCCCCAATGGTTGGTTTGCTCGTAGAAATGTGAATCCGTATTTGAAAAGGGCGTGGTCACTTTTGCTGCAAGATGATAAACAATATCAACGCCCTCTAAAGCTGACTCCAAGCTCCGTGAATCCAATACGTCTCCTAGCTCAAAACTTAGCTTACTTTTATTCTTAAATTTTTCACCCAAAAATAAATTATAATTTCCTCTACTGAGGTTATCATAAATTACAATTTCACTTATCCCGTCATTCTGAATAAGTTCTTTGGTTAGCTTTGTACCGATATATCCCGCGCCACCAGTTATTAACACCTTCATTATTTCGTAATTAAGTCTGTGTGAAGACCACACTCCGTTTTATTCATGCCATACCACCTAGCCTCTCTTTCTTGCATCTCTGGGTCAATTTTCCTAGTACACGGTTCACATCCAATGCTCAAATAGCCTTCAACATCCATAGGGTGTTCTGGCAAGTTATATTTTTTCCTATACGCATAAATCATCTTACTATTCCAATCCAACATTGGATGAAAACGGGTGGTATTATACGGTGCCGCTTGTTCTACTTTCATTGCCTTACGCACCGCACTTTGATCTGCCCGCACCCCATTAATCCATACATCATGCGTACCCAGAATATTTTCCATTGGTTGCGTTTTATTCAAATAACAGCACCTGTCCGGATCAGAAGTAAAAAGCAATCGCCCCTGCGAATCTCTTTGCATTGACTTTGGCACACAAGCACTTAAACTAATAATATTAAGCTGCAGTACTTTGGAGATTTCATCCCTGAACACCAATGTTTTCGGAAATAAATAGCCAGTATTTAGGCAGTAAACCGGGATACTATTATCAATACGACTTAGTATATGCAGCAGGACAATACTATGTGTTTGAAATGAAGAAGTAGTGAATAATTTCTTGCCCTCCTTAATATAAGTGATTATTTGTTTTTCTATTTGCTCAAAAGTCATTTCCCTTTAAATCAATCATGAATCAACACAACTTCAAAGTAAACATAAAAGTTCGAGAATCATCACTAAAATATTTACTGATTACCATGCTTAATAAATATATTGTTATTTTTACCAAACTAATAATCATAACTAACGTTTTGTTTTAGAATGAAAGTCAC
>CAYRIF010000180.1:0-7901 GCA_964424205.1 uncultured Roseivirgaceae bacterium
ATTAAAAAAATCAGTACCACTCCTGACCATCAAACTCAAATCATCTGTAAAATTATAGGTAAGAGAAATATTTCCAATAATTCTGTTTTTATTAAACCCATTGGTATTTTCAAACATGGTAAAAAACGGATTGTCATGCCAGTTGTAATTGTAATTGTACTGTTGTACACCTTCAAAACCCTGCTGCCAGTAATTCCTTAAACTGTTCATGTCTATCTGACGACCAAACCAAACCCATAGGTACATGGGGTTTTCAGTACCATAACTATTGTTACCCCTGTTTTTGCTGCTACTGTTGATGTAATTGACAGATCCATTAACCCTCAATTTATCAGACAACTTATAATTAGCACTCAAGGCAATCGTCTTTCTTTTCAAATCAGTATTTGGCATGATTCCAGTATTGTCCAATTTGGTAAATGAAAGTCTGAAATTACCATCATCATTGCCTCCTGCGAAAGCAACATTATTATTTAAGGTTACACCTGTCTCAAAGAAATCTTCAATATTACTAGGATGGGCTATCCACGGTGTGGGCGTAATTGTATCTGTAAAGTTTCCACCTGCATCTCTAGGGCGTGCTAAAAAATCGCCTGCTCTTACCCCGCTGCTTGTAGGTGAATCATGTTGTGTAATAAGGCTGCCATCCAATTTTGGTCCCCAACTTTCATCTACACCATCATTCACACCAGCCGCTGAACCATTCACAAACGAAAACTGTCCGCCAGCACCTTGCCCATATTCATTTTGGTAATTTGGTAATTGTAATGGGCTTTCAAAAGTTACACCAGAGTTAACACTCACGCCAATGCCCTTTCGTCCTTTGCCAGATTTTGTTGTAATTAGAATCACCCCATTCGCTCCTCTAGAACCATACAATGCCGAAGCGTTTGCTCCTTTTAGTACGGTCATGGTTTCAATATCATCTGGATTGATTTCGGCTGCTCCATTGCCATAATCTGTTTCTAGATTTCCTTCAGAACGATTGCTCCTTGTTTGATTGTCAATAGGAATCCCATCTACCACAAATAACGGAGAATTATTTCCAGGTATCAACGAACTCTCTCCTCTAATAGTAATTAATGAAGTGGATCCAACGCCAGAAGACCCATTGGTAACCTGAACACCTGCCACTTTTCCTGAGAGTGAATTGACCACGTTTGTTTCTCTTGCTTTCGTCATTTCCTCTCCTTTGATTTCCTGCACAGCATAGCCCAGTGCTTTGGTCTCTCTTTTCACACCTAGTGCTGTTACCACTACTTCTGATAAGCTTTGTGCAGATGATGCCAATACCACATCTATCTTTGACTGCCCATTAATTGTCACTTCATATGCTTCATAGCCCACAAAAGAGAAAATCAATATGGCATCTTCAGACGGCACAGTTAATTTGTAGTTTCCCTGGTAATCTGAAACTGTTCCTTGTGAAGTTCCCTTGATGGCAATATTCACTCCAGGTATTCCCCCTTGATCTTCATCAGAAGTTACTCGACCGGTAACCTCCACTTGTGCAAATACTGTTGCAGAGAATAGCATCATTGCTACTAACATCTGCAACCTTTTTCCTAATTTCTTATACAGAATTAGATTAGGTAAATAGTTTTTCATAATTTTGATAGTTTTGTTATGTTAAAAGTCTCAAAACATGTAATGCTTTTTGCATTTCTACTAAACTGGAGTCGTGACAGCGACTTCGGTTTTTGTCTATAAAATGCGAAAAAAATCACACGTTTCTTACATGCAAATATGAGGTTTAAAGTTGTGCATTGAGTTACCTGAAGTTTATGCTTTGATTAAGTTAGGGCGGAATTTTGTAAAGAAAGTTAACGAATTCTTAATACACCAACAATGGGTATTTGTAGCATTCTTAGTTAATCACTAAGGGTTGATTATTTTTTAAATGTACTGGCATT
Organism: uncultured Roseivirgaceae bacterium; assembly: GCA_964424205.1. Lineage (GTDB taxonomy): Bacteria > Bacteroidota > Bacteroidia > Cytophagales > Cyclobacteriaceae > CAYRIF01. Next base: position 1,914 of record CAYRIF010000180.1, read on the forward strand.
ATTTTCCTGATATAATCTAAATCAAGCATTTTGCAGTTTGTTTCTTTTGCCAGATTATCCCATATCCGAAGTTCAATTGCCAAATCAAACAATTCGTTTTTTCAAACTGTTCCGCTTCCTTCATCACATGTTCTAGCTGCATTCCTTTTTCACCATCGTTTTCTAGTCGAAAAACTATTTTTTTACTATTAGCCAGTTTTTCCTTCATTTCTGTATTGGTTTCACCAGTGGTACATTTAAAAATACGCCGAATTCCTTGGCAATATTACAACTCACTCTAGCATGCACCAGCCCTTGTTCACCGTAAAACTCGGCCGCTACGGTTGTTGGAAAAACTCCCTCATGCCAGACATTAGGATGGATATAAACCCCTCCTCTTTCAACATAAAATGCTTTAAAACTTGAGGGTTTCACATCATCTCCAGGCAGTGCCAGAGGAATGACGAAAGGAATATCATCTAGGGGATAAAATAATTGCCCTCCATCAGGGTGATAATTGGCATGCCATAATATCACGTTTGAATGATCAATATCAAAACTATTTAGTTTGTCAATATCCTTTAAGTTTTTTGACCACCCTAGAATATACTCATCCTCTACAGCTTCATTTTCACCATAAAGCACATCCCCTTCCCACCAGCACCTAAAAATTCCTGAGACTGTACCTGCCTCATCTCCAGTACCTGAGTCAACAGGGCGCCATCCCTGCGCAGGCCATCGTACAATTTCAATTGGATAATCTTCATAATCGCTTACAAGCTTCCCATATCCTTTCAACGATTCATTTGTGGCTTTTACTAACGGCACATCTACCCAGGGTAGTTCCATTGGCACATCAGGATTAAGATAATCTATTTTTTCTGCTGGGTTCATTTTGTTTCTTTAATAAGTTATTCATATTCTCTTCTGCAAGACCGAAGGACAAAGTCATACCCGCACCACCTAACCCATTTACAATTGTTACGCCCTCTTCAGGATTGATTACTAATTCTGTGTCATCATTCTTTAATGAAGGATAAATACCAATCCACCTTTCAGAGATACTAATTTTTTTCAGGTTGGTAAATGTCTTAAGATATGTCAATATATATTCATTTATATCTTCCTTAATAAAAGGGTCGTGTGAGATAGCATATTCATGAGAATCTCCAATAATTAATTCGCCTGCGTTATTTTGAGCTAGCAATACATGTATTCCCCATTTTTTGTATTCTGGAAAATCTGTATCATACCTTTTTCTCAGCTTATCTAAAGAAGGGCATTTTTCAAATGCAGCGTAATGCCGTAGGGTTAGACCTGCACATAAGGTTGGTCCTAACTCAGGTAAATCATCACTTGCTAGCGCCTTCATCATCTGAAGTTTACATTTGGTAATTGGTAGTTCTGAAAATAGCACCGGGTAGAGCGATTCAAAATCACTACCACTACATACTATAATTTTATCGGCTTGCCATTTATTACTTCCTGCCGAAAGATAAGGGTAATTAATCTCCGTAATAAGTGTTTCATAATGAAATGTCACCTGATATATTTTTGATAAAAAAGTTGCTATTTTTAGAATTGCCTCCCGTGGATTTACAGTCATTTCGGTATTGCTCCACAGTCCGCCCAATAAGCCTAGTTTATTTACAACTGGAGATTTTTCAATTACTTGTACTGCCGATAACAACTCACACTGATAACCATCACTTGACATATTATCATAGAACTCTGTCATTACGTCAAGTTCATCTTGATGATACGCCAAGTGTAGAGAACCATTTTGTTTTACCCAAAAGTTAGCTTCTTTTGATAAATCAATCCATATCTGACGGCTTCTAAGTGCCCTTTCCATTCTATCCGGTTTTTGCCCTACAGGCCACGATAATCCAAAATTTCGGATGGATGCCCCAAAAGCTTTTGTATTTCTTTCAAAAACGGCAACCTTGAATCCTTTTTTTGCTGCTGCCAAGGCGTGAGCTAGTCCTACTATTCCTGCCCCAACAATTGCGATATCATAATGTTCTTCTTGCATGCTATTTTTTTTATAAACTTAGAGACCTCGTAGGATGCATGCAATTATTCCCCATTATATAATTATTACGTCACTGTAATGTTCAGGTTATTAAAGTTAGATAACCGAAGGCATAATATTTTGGGGCTAAGGAACTGTTAATAAATAACAATCATTTAATATAGATTAACTATTGGCTTAATCTAAGGGTAATAGATTTGTCCAACACAAGATGTAAGGTTTTAACCTTCGTTAATTGTATAAACTAAATCTAAGTATAAGCTTATACTTAACAAATCGCTTAAAAAAAATCATGACAAAAAAATTATTGACAATCGCAATGGTAGCAGTATTCATTTTAGGAACTACCACTAGGTGCACAGAAATCACCTCAAAACAGCGTGACGAAACTGTCGCAAGCACAGAGGTAGACACTGTATTTATCACAAAAAGCAAAGCTTACACTATACGTGAAGCGCATAGGGGCTGTAGTTTAGGTTTTCCAGAAAATACGATGCCCGCATTTGAAAAGGCTATTAAAATAGGAACAGATCGTATTGAATTAGATGTAAACATCACCTCCGATGGAGTATTGATAATTATGCACGACAAAACGCTTGATAGAACCACAGATGGTGAGGGTGTTGTCACAGAAACTAGTTATGCTGAAATCCAAAAATTAGATGCGGGCTCATGGAAATCATCCGAATTCAAAGGTCTCAAAATTCCAACCTTAAAACAGGTTTTTGAATTAGCAAAAGGTAAGTGTATGCTTAATTTGGATTTGAAAGAAGAGCGCGTAGCCAAACCCATGGTGAAACTTGCTGATGAAATGGGAATGATTGATCAAATAGTAGTTACAGGTAAAATTCCTGCTGCTGTAAACACTATTAGAGAAATAAATAAAGGAGTTACCATGTTTTATGAATTAGAAAAAGAGGATGTTTTAAATGGCCCAATAGAAGCCGTCCAAAGTATTAGAAACGAAAACTTGCCAGGGTGTCTGGTTAATTTCGAAGCAGTTAATGACACTTTTATGAAAGAATGTAAACTTCATGGAATAGCAGTATATACCTGGGGCGTATTGCAAGAAGAGGACATGAACAAGCTGATAAGTTTAGGAGTCGATGGCATTATGACCGATGACTTGAAGCTGCTTAACAAAGTACTTAACCCGAATTACAAGACTTTATAAAAAAAAGTAGCATAAAAAATCTAACTTTTTGGAAATAAATATGCTGAAAATTTCAAGCCCCTAATTATCAGTTAGTGCATGCTTTAGTTAGATGGAATTATTCATGCGATTAGCTTCGTGTAGCCTCAATCCTGATTGCAGGAGAAACATGCAGACATAGTGTGCTATTTCAAAGGTTTTGCAACCGATCTGCTAGGCAGGTGTAGCGGATGCATGAAGATAATTGCAAGACCCCAAATTTGGGTTATTTATTTTTTGCCCTATTGTACTGTTAAGTAGTATATCTCGCTGTTTTTCCTTGGTATTTTAAAATACGGTGAATAATGCGGGTTAGCCTTATGGCTACTCATTAACCCCTGTTAATAAAAATAATAGCATGCTTTTCTGGAGCCACGGTTACGCTTAACACCTCAAAATCAAGATAGTTTTGATTTTAGAGGTACTCTATTCTTACAGTTTTTAAATGCTACTGTTGTATTTTACTATCACCAGTAGTGGTTTCATTAGTATGCTTTGTAAGAATATAATCTATTATTTTCTCCGTTTCATCAGGATAATTAACCTTGATAATTCGGTCATCTGCAATCCATTCCTTTATCTTTCCAATATTCTTTCTCTTTAGTTTTTTTATCATGGGTACGCCCATGTCGGCAAGTGCGGCTGCATTACATTGCTGCTCATATTGGCCCTTCATAGGTATTACCATCAGTTTCTTTCCCAGGAATAATGACTCTGCAGACGCCTCAAATCCCGCGCCGCAAAGCACTCCCCGACAATTTGAAAAGCTTTCAAGGAATTTTTCAGTATCGACAGGCATGATTTCTACGTTCTTATAGGAAAATGGCTTTTGATTATGCTTTGAAAATACCTGCCATTTTATTTCAGTAATGTGCGTTAATACCTTTAATATTTTACGATCATTATACGAAGGCAAATACACAGTATAATGCCCATAATTAGCCGTGTTCAAGGCTCTGATTTCTTGCCTAATAATTGGTGTGAAAATATTTGTATCATAGGATTGAAAGTGAAAACCATATGCTTTATTAACGGGCGCATATTTTTTTAAAATAAGTTTTCCTAAAAGGTTGGTTTTTTTTGGTTTGGGGGCAAATTCATTCAATACAGCACACTGGTGGCTGAGTCCAATGCATGGTACACTTTTAGATTTGGCGGCCCAAGCAGCAACAGGTTCAAAGTCGCTTATAATTAAATCATACTTTTCAACAGGAAGGTGCTTGATTTCATTATAAAAACGTTTTGACTTTGATTTTAGGTATGTTTTCCTATAGTCAATACCTCCATTTTTACCAAATATATAGCTCAGCCCTTTTATATTATACTTCACTGCATGCGCTAGTTTCACATCCACTTGTATACCGCTTATCAAAATATCAACCTCACATTTCTTTTTAAGAATTGGTATTACCTCTTTAGCCCTGCTTAAATGACCATTTCCCGTTCCCTGAATGGCATATAGTATTTTCATCTTTTTACATTTAGCTTCCCAAGTGTTTCTAACTTATCCACCAGCATTTAAACCAATTTCCAGCCCACCTTACTTTTTTAGTACACTAAATTCCTTTTGTAGTGCATCAAAAAGCTGACTTGTTTCTAAAGGAGCAGCCTTTTCTTTAGTCAAATTAACTTTGCATGCATGTTCATCCTCATGGTATCTATATACTTCCCAAACCCCTGATTTATATTCTAATGCTGTCAGATTTTCCACCCAATCGCCAGAATTTAAATACATGACTTCACCCTCTGTCGTTTTTATACTTTTCATTTCTGGCTGGTGTATATGCCCACAAATTACATAATCATAATCATTTGAAATGGCAATGTCCGCTGCAGTAGCTTCAAAATTATTAATGAACTTCACCGCCGACTTCACACTATTCTTTATTCTTTTTGACATGGAAATTGGTCCATTTCCAAGCTTAGCATTCACAAAATTGACTCCTCTATTGAGAACAATCAAAGCATCATATCCTGCCGCTCCTAACTTTGCCAACCACCTTGAGTGTTTCATGGTTACATCAAACACATCCCCGTGAAATATCCAGTTTGACTTCCCTTGGGTTTTTAGAACAACCCTATTTTGAATACTAAAAGAGCCTAATTTAAAGCCTACAAATTTTCTCAGCATTTCATCATGATTGCCTGTAATGTAATAAACCCTTACGCCGTTGGTAATCAAACCCGTAATGTGCTTAATTACTTGCATATGTGATTTCGGCCAGTATCGCTTGCTAAATTGCCACATATCAATGATATCGCCATTCAGTACTACCTTTTTGGGGTTAATAGTTTTTAAATACTGCAGTAGTTCTATGGCATGGCAGCCATACGTTCCCAAATGGACATCCGAAATTACAACAATATCCACATCACGCCTTTTTCTTTTTTTCACTTGGAGCTATTTAAATCAAATATCACGTGAAAGTAGCCAATGGATATAACCTCTTTATTAAGAAGAGTTTACTTTAAAGTTAATGTTGTACTTCTCGCTATCCCTCGCAATCTTAATTTTAAACTATAAAGTACTTTAATCAACAAGACTAGTAGGCTTTGAAAATCTACCAGCTTAAAAAAGATAGACTTGTGAAAATGTCTATAATTTAGAAGCTGATATTTAAAACGTGTAGGTATATAGCGCTCCTAGTTTGATGCGAAAGAGATGATACCACTACTAATTCTTTCCACATAATCCGTAATAATTAACACATAATACCCCGTACTTTATTAAATTTGCAGCTTGAATAAATTTAACGTGTTATAGCACCGTGAAATACAACGA
>CAYRIF010000181.1:0-7793 GCA_964424205.1 uncultured Roseivirgaceae bacterium
CGCAAGGGGCAACGGATTTTGAAGATACTGAAGATCTAAAAATTAAAAAACTGCCTTTTTCTAAAGCAATCGCAATGGTAATGGATGGAAAAATTACGGATGGTATAAGCATTGCAGCCATACTGAAAGCCGAACGACTAATTAATAAAATTTGAATTGTTGATGAAATAATGCGTGTGTTTACAATTATAAAACCTGTAGTTCGGTGACTTACAAAGAGCATTTTAAAAGAAATATTATATTGGCATCTCCTGTGATGGTCAGTCAGCTGGGGCATGTGGCAGTAGGAATGGCAGATAGTATCATGGTGGGAAAATTGGGGGTTGTCCCACTGGCGGCGGTCTCTCTATCCAACAGTATATTTTATTTGCTTTTTATGTTTGGCATTGGAGTCTCTTATGCTATTACACCGCTTATCGCACAGGCAGACGGAGCGAAGGATGATAAAAAATCTTCCGAGATACTAAAGCATGGACTATTAGTGGATATGTTGACAGCATTTGTGCTTTTTCTTCTCATGATTTTTGCATCCTACTTGTTAAAATACTTAAACCAGCCTGAGGATGTGGTACGTATTGCGGCCCCTTACTTAAGGATTTATGCATGCTCTATTATTCCTTTCATGCTGTTCCAAACCTTTCGTCAGTTTATCGAAGGATTGTCACTGACCGTACCACCCATGTCCGCAGCAATTATAGCCAATATCATTAATATTGGATTGAACTACGTGTTGATATTTGGGAAGTTTGGTATTGAGCCGATGGGTGCCTATGGTGCGGCATGGGCGACTGTGATTGCCCGTGTTTTGATGGCCATAATTCTATTGTCGTATGCACTGAAAAGCACTCGTTTTAAAAGGTATTTCGAAAACATATCTTGGCATAAATTTTCAAAAAATATGACTTTGAAAATGTTAAGAATGGGGGTTCCTATTGGATTGCAACTAACTTTTGAAGTAGGCGCATTTACGTGTGCCGCTATTATGGTGGGTTGGCTTGGTGCGAATGCTTTGGCTGCACATCAGATTGCCTTGAGCCTTGTCTCGTTGACTTATATGATGGCTACTGGTATTGCAGCGGCAGCAACCATTAGAGTGGGAAATTTCTATGGTAAAAAGGATAAGTTCGCCGTCTATAGAACGGGTGTGTCAACAGTACTCATGGCGGCTATTTTCATGGCTTTTTGTGGTATCCTTTTAGTTGTTGGCAGGCACTACTTTCCGTCGCTATATATTGACAATGAAGAGGTTGTAAAAATAAGTGCACTACTCATAGTTATTGCTGCAATTTTTCAAGTATCGGATGGTGTCCAGGTTGTTTCGTTGGGTGCTTTACGAGGGATGGGCGATATTAAAATTCCCACTGTTATTACCTTAGTGGCTTACTGGGTTTTAGCATTGCCAATAGGATATTATTTAGGAATAGAATTAGAGTTAGGTGCAGTAGGGATTTGGTATGGCTTGTTAATAGGACTCACTGTAGCGGCAATTTTACTATTTTATAGGTTTTATAGATTGACTAGAAGGTGAGCATACTACTTTCAACATGACAGTGTCAGTTTTTAGCCCTTAAGTTAATAATTGACATTCGAATTGAATAATTGAGGTTTATTAGATAATTTTGATGCTGTAAAAAATAACCAATGAAGATAGACAAAGAGGCATTACATAAAATTGCTCATTTAGCCAGGTTGGAAATCCAAGAAGAAGATGAAGAAAAGTTGATTGAGAGTTTGAGCGAAACGCTCACCTGGGTTGCTAAGCTAGAGGAGATTGATACTGAGGGGGTGGAACCATTAACCTCCATGTCGAAAGAGGTGAATGCACTAAGAGAGGATGTGGCTCAAAACACGCTGGAGAGAGAAAAAGGGCTAAAAAATGCACCCGATACTGATGGAGAATATTTTAAGGTGCCGAAATTTTTGGATTGAAAATAAGTAATAATACCATTTTAATTTTAAAATGGTATAAAATCTGAGTTTGATTAATGATAATTCAAAGTAATGATAAACCGTAATCTCATTTAGATACCGGATAAATTAAGCTTTTAAAAATACGTATGGAAAAATTGTTTTTTTGGAAAGGATGGGTAAGGTCTGAAAGGTTGTTATACCTTATTGGCTTGATTGTTTTTATTGGCGCTGTGCTCTTTTTTTTGGTTTCCTATTTTTATGGTACTGCCGCTTCAATCGATTGGGTCGTTGTAAGTCAATCATCGCCTATTCAAGTGATTGCAGCGGTAGTTGAATTGGGCTCGATTAGCTTAAAATCCTATGCCGATAATTATTTAATTACAGAGTATTTTGAAGGAGGAGCACTTAAAATAAATCATGATAATGCGTATATTTTTATTTTCTTTATTAGTGTAAGTATTGCATTTTATCAAGGGATTATCACCACACTCCAACGGTACTGGTACATTTTTGGAACGGTCATTTTTGTTTTTATGCTCATGAGTTTTCAGTTAGATCAGCTCATGCTATTTGGTGAATATCAGAATTTCGCACTGTATATATTGTTAGGCGTATATTTGCTTTTAAGCTATTATTTCCATGCTTTTTCTGAGGTGGAATTATGGAAAAGAGTAGTGGTATTTTTAGTTGTTACCATTGTGCTTGGAATTGGAATTGTACAATTTTCAACGGTAGAACATCCGATACTTTATATGGTTAATTATGGGATGTATTTCCCTTTGATTGTAACCATCCTTTTTATTTTTATGGTTTCTTTTGAGGTCATAGCAGGGCTTGTCTATATTATCACCAATAGCAATACCAGTGCAAGTAAGAATAGCCTACTTCATTTTACAGTAGCGACGGCAATCTATTTGGGTTATATAACACTTACGTATTTGAAAAATAGTAATTCCATTCATTGGGATATTTTTTATTTAAACCCTTTTATGTTGTTTGCTGTCTCTTCCTTCTTGGGGATTTGGGGTTTTAAAAATAGAAGTTTTATGTATGACAATGTTATTAGATTTAGCGCGCAGGGAGGCTCGCTATTCTTAATACTAGGAACAATTTCTTTTATTACAATAGGTTACTTTTTCGCTACTGCAAATGATCCATTCATTGAAGTGATTGAAGATGCCATTGTCTTCGGACATTTGAGCTTTGGATTGTTCTTTTTCTTTTATGTAATCGTAAATTTTTGGGAATTGTTAAAGCAAAATTTGAAAGTATATAAGGTGTTATTCAAGCCCCAGAGGATGCCCTTGTTTGCAGCAACTTTTGTTAGTTTGATTGGTGTAGCAGCTTTCTTTTTTAACTCGGATAAAATCGCACTAAGCCAAGCCGTTTCGGGTTATAATAATGGGTTAGGTGATGTGTATTTAGCTGAAAGTAACGATTTTTTAGCAGTGCAATATTATACATTAGGAATGCAATATGCGCACTATAATCATCGCTCTAATTATAGCTTGGCTGCGCTGTCCCTTGCCAAAGGAAAGTCGCTAGATGCCATGCAGTATTTAGACCGGGCGCTGATTAAAAATCCAACACCATACGCTTACGCAAATTTGGCAAATTTATATACCGAAAAAGGGATGTTTTTTGATGCATTGTTTTCTTTGAAAGAAGGGGTCGAGAAATTCCCGGAAAGTGGCGCATTGATGAATAATTTAGGAATGCTATATTCAAAAACAAGCATCATAGATTCTGCGATGATTTATTTAAATCTCCCAGGGAGAAACACGCTGTCGGGAAAGGTAGCGGCAACCAATATGCTGGCATTATTGATTAACAAGCATTTGAGATTGAATAGTGATTCTCTTGCTGATGTCCATATCGATAGTGAGTACTTACCCATTGCTACAAATTTGATGGCGTTGTTTAATAGAGATAATAAATATATTGATAAGCATGAAGAAGCTTTGCGTGTTGACGCTACCCTAAACCTTGTTACCTTTTCACATTTCTATAATTTGCTTTTCAACAAGCGTATCAACTGCGATACTAGTTTGTTGGGTAGGGCGGATGGTTATTTGAAAAATCCAAAAAATACCAACTATTCAAGAGATTTGAATTTTGCAAAAGCATTGAATTTGTATCAGTCAGGGGCAGTATCTAAAGCTTTTGTATTAATAGATAGGTTACAAGTTGAAAATAGTCAGCAGGCAGGTTACTATAACAATGTGAGAGGCATATGGGCGATGGGGCAAAAGTCTCCCAGGCTTGCGTTAGATTTTTTCGATAAGTCAGCAGCATTTGGGTACAATGAAGGGGCTATTAACAAGGTTTTTGCGCTTCTTGCTATCGATTCATTATCTCAGGCGGGAAGCCAGATAGCGAAACTATCAGTTGGCGAGCGTGGGTTAGAAAGCCCTGTGCTGAAAATGGTAAAAAAAGTATTAGAAATTGATTCGCAAGAAGCCCTAATGCAACTAAGTGATAGGGAAAAATATTTATACCTAAAAACCTATCAAAAGCGCTTGGATAATGAAAGTGCAGCAGCGTTAGCAGCAACTATAACCCACCCATATTTTCAACCATTAGCAAATTATGAATTATTAAAGGGTAATTTATCTAGTGATGATGAAAGAATAACAGGATTGAGTGATGTATGGAAGGAGCAAGTTTTTTTTGATGAGATGGATGGATATGTTTCATCCGGCGCAATTGACAGGATTAAGGCGCAAATGGATAACCCAATCTTAAAGCATAAAAAGAATGCGACCAAATCTCTATTTTACCAAGCTATGATTAATCATGCAGAAGGAAAAGTGAAAATGGCAACAAATCAGTTTAGGAAAATTGCAAATATGAATGCTTTTGATGAAGTCATGACCACGCAATCGGCTCAGTTTTTTCAGAATACAATGAAAGATGAAATGTTAGCCTATAACACTTTGCTCAATGCACTGACCATAAACCCATATGCTACCAAATTAAAAGAGCAATATATTTTACAATGCTTGAATATGAGTATGACAGACTATGCTGCTGCCGAATTGGAAGTATTGAAAAGATTAATTTCAAGTAATGAGTTCGACGATTTTAGAATTCAATATAACAAAAAACTAGATGAAATGGAGCGAGCTTCTGAAAACTGGGAGGAGTAATTATATGGATGATAAGTCAAATACTCACCTGCAACAAGGAGAAATAAAGCTAACGCAGTTATTTTGGATTTTCCTCAAAATTGGGAGCACTTCTTTTGGTGGGTTTATGGCATTGGTTTCGGTCATTCAGAATGAGATGGTTGAGAAAGCTAAGCTCTTCAAAAACGAGGTTATTCTTGATGGCATTTCGCTTGCCTCGATTGTGCCCGGTCCATTGGCAGTGAATGTGGTAACCTATGTCGGTTATCACCTAAGAGGAGTAAAAGGGGCGCTTGTGAGTATGCTAGCCGTTATTTTCCCTACCTATGTTTTGGTTTACATATTATCGGTTATATATTTTACGTACGGTGATATTCCTGCTTTTACAAACATTTTTTTAGGTATTATGTCTGCGGTGACCGTCATTATTATTTCAGTGGCGATTAATATGTTCAAAAAAACTGTAAAAGACTATAAGCAAGTTTTAATTTGTGTGATATCTGGAATCACCTTACTTTTCTTTGGTGGGGTATACTTAACATTGTTAATTATTATACTCAGTGGGTTGTTGGGTTATTTCCTATTTTATAAAAAGGAGATCATAGCAAATGAGGAGCATGACGAAAAAAAATACAATACAAAGCCAATTGTTGGTCTTTTGATTACGGCATTTTTAATCGTTGCTGTTTTTCTTTTGTTGCCATCTCTTTTTCCTGCTTATCATAACACTTTCATGCAAAGTTTGAGGGAGATTACACTTGTGTTTAGTGGTATGAGTCTGACGCTTTTTGGCGGCGGCTATGTAATCATCCCTACCATGCAGGAGGTCATTGTTGAAAATTTAAATTGGCTAAGTAATCAGGAGTTTGCAGACGGCATAGCCATGGGACAGATTACCCCAGGGCCTATACTGATAAGTGCGGCGTTTATTGGATATAAAGTAGCAGGTTTTTGGGGATCATTGCTCGCAACTATTTCAATTTTTTTACCAACGGGCTTGGTGATGATTATTGGTGCTAGTTTTTTGGTGAAAATAAAGAACTCCCAAGCGATTCAGGCAATATTCAAAGGATTGCGACCTGCAGTGATAGGGATGATATTTTCCGCTGCTTTCACTATTGGCAAAGACTTGACGATGGCTTGGCAAACCGTGGCAATTCTTTTTGTGATAGCTTTGCTTTTATTTCGCTTCAAAGTTAATGTAGTCTATCTGATTCCTTTGGCAGGAGTGTTGGGTTATTTTTTGTACAATTAATTATACGTATTTTTGAAAAAGAAAAAGGGCATAGTAGCCATTCAAATTATTGGAACGCAGAGATCAGGATCTAACTTGGTTAGACTGATGCTAAATCAATTAGACGAGCTGGTGGCACCGCACCCGCCGCATATTCTTAAAACCTTCTACCCCCTCTTGCATTTGTATGGGGATTTGAAAGATGAAAACAACTTTTTTCCATTGGTAGCGGATGTGTGTAAGCTGGTAGCGCTGAATCCAGTACCTTGGGAAAAACTTACATTAAACCCTACGGATATTTTGAAGAAATGCACTAGTAACTCTTTGATAGAAATATTCAGAAATATTTATGAAGCCAAGGCGGCTATGTTTAATGCTACGTATTGGTGTTGTAAGAGTATGTCAAACGTTCATTTTGCAAATGAGATTGAGGCGTCGGGATTAAACCCACTATACATACACCTATATAGAGATGGTCGGGATGTGGCGTTATCATTTAAAAATGCAATAGTTGGGGAGAAGCATATTTATTTTCTGGCAAAACAATGGAAAGAGGAACAAGACAAGTCGACTGCATTATTAGCTGAGCTAGGTGCTGAAAGAGGGATTGCAATTAGTTATGAACAATTGCTGAAGGATGAAGTGGGTGTCCTAAACAGTATTTGCAAATTTCTAGGTGTAGCATATAACCCGAAAGTACTTACTTTTTATAACTCTGAAGAATCAAACCTCACAGCAGAATCAGGCAGGATGTGGAAAAACCTATCAAAACCCATCATGCATGATAATACTAAGAAATACAAGCGTGGCCTGTCAGAAAAAGAAATTCTAATTTTTGAGTCTGTCTCTGGTGATACACTTGAAAGGTTGGGTTATACATTAGATTCCCCAAGCCATAGTCATCTTCGCTTTACCCAAGAAGAGGTTGAGAAATTTGAAGCCGAAAATACGGAGATGAAGAAAGAAGTAATGAACACGGCAGTTCTTGATGATATCATAAGAAGACAACCACGTCAGCAACACCTCAGGGAGATTATGTTTCGAAACGTATAGCGTATCGACTGAATCAGAAAGGATGGAATCTCCATTGTGTTAATATTGCTGTGCTAAATTACTCGCGTTAGATTTCGTGCTTGTAGGAAAGATTTATTTCATTGTTGAGGGATCAAATTTATCAGTAAAAAGTAAAAGGATAATTTTAGCTTATCTACCCCAAAATTAGGTAGGAATTTTTAGTTTTAATTGATTTTTTAGCATTTAAGCCTATAATTATTCATTTGTAGGGTTATATGCGCTAGCCTTATCCCCATATATGCAGACATTTGACTCCGAAAATAGCATGAAAATAACCCAAAAAGGGGGAATTATTTTTGAGTATTTTACTTTTTCTTAACAAAAAATTGATGTAAGTTTGTTCGTTAAATTATTTTATTCACTATATAAACCTTAAATATGAAGAAGATTCTACTAATCACTTTCATGTTTGTGACGGCTTTGGTAACACAAAGTTGGGCGCAAGA
>CAYRIF010000182.1:0-7683 GCA_964424205.1 uncultured Roseivirgaceae bacterium
CATGGGGCCAAATCACCCTATGATAATGGCATTAAATTTAGATTACACCATAGGCTCAATCCATTTTATAGATACCTTTTCAGATGGTACTCCTTGGGAAATCGATGGAAAGCATAGTCTTTTTCTTAAGGGGTTAAATGAAATTTTTGATGAGGATTTCAAAAAAGTAATCAAAAGATATTTCGAATTGACTAGGCAGATGGTTAGGGAAGATTGCCCGGATATCATTGGTCACTTAGATAAAATTAATATTCAAAACATTGATAACAAATTTTACAAAAGATACAGCAGCTGGTATCAGATAGAAATTTTATATACCCTGGAAGAAATTGCCGCCTCTAATGCAATTGTGGAAGTTAATAGTAGAGGACTGTATACCAACAAGTCATTTTATACTTATCCAGACAACTGGGTGTTGAAAAACATTTGTGAAATGGGAATACCTATTACACTTAATTCAGATTGCCATCACCCAGAAGAGATTACTAAAGGATTTGAAAAAGTAGCGTACATGTTACAAGAAATTGGTTTTAAACATTTGATGACCTACTTGGACAATAAATGGATTCCAGTTGCATTTGATACCCATGGTTTGAAAATTTTTGAATATGGTTGATATTAAAACGCACCTTAAAAAATCAAATGGTATCGTATTCTCCGTTTATGCTATTATTGCTTCTTTTTCCACTTATTCATGCATGTACGCATTTCGCAAGCCATTTGCGGTGGCCACTTTTGATGGGCTAAATTTTGCAGGCGTAGATTATAAAGTGTGGTTAATCATAGCCCAAGTACTTGGTTATACTCTATCTAAATTTACTGGTATAAAAATTGTGTCGGAACTAGAGGAAAAAAATAGAGCTGGTGCGTTATTATTGCTAATTACCTTTGCCGGAATATCATTGCTCTTTTTTGCAATCACTCCAGCTCCATACAATATCATCTTTTTATTTATCAATGGGTTGCCCTTGGGGATGGTATGGGGGATTGTTTTTAGCTATTTAGAAGGAAGAAGGTTTACTGAAGTTTTAGGTGCTGGTCTATCGGTAAGTTTTATTTTTTCTTCTGGATTTGTTAAATCCATTGGGAAATATTTAATACTCAGCTGGGGTGTCTCTGAATTTTGGATGCCATTTCTCACAAGTGTCATCTTTATTGTTCCACTATTCATCTCAGTTTGGCTTTTAAACAAAATACCGCCTCCGAGCAAGGAAGATGAACGGCTACGCACCAAAAGAGAACCCATGGATAAGGTCAACAGGTCAAAATTTATGAAAGAATTCTCTTTAGGTTTAGCCTTTCTGATTATTGCCTATATGTTCCTGACCGCTTTTCGTGACTTCAGAGATAATTTTGCAGCTGAAATTTGGCAGGCACTAGGCTATGGAGGTTCGGCGGAAATATTTACAGTGACAGAAATCCCCATTGCCTTTGGTATATTAGTAGTTATAGGAAGCTTATTTTTGATTAAAGACAATAAGAAGGCATTAATAATAAATCACATTATCATTCTAATAGGAATTGCGATGGTAGGCATTAGTACTTTTTCCTTTGAAAGCGGTTGGATTGACGCTCCTCTATGGATGATATTAGTAGGTTTCGGGCTATACCTAGGGTACGTTCCTTTTAATAGTGTATTATTTGAAAGATTAATTGCCACCTTCAGGTGTACAGGGAATGTAGGCTTTGTTATTTATTTGGCAGATTCATTTGGCTATTTAGGAAGTGTGGGTGTGCTCCTTTATAAAGAATTTGGCTATACAGAAATCTCATGGTTGCATTTCTTTATTACCACTGCATATATGTTAAGTATTATTGGCAGTCTATTAATAATAGCCTCACTTATTTACTTTTATTACAAGTACAGAAAACATGATGAAATCCTTGAAAAGAAGAAAATCCCCAAACAGGTAGTTAATTCAATTTTGGATCAGGACACTTCTCATATCATAGTCCCAAACTAACCATTTCTTCATTATATAGTTGATTAAAGTAGGTGATAAGTGAAATTCTATTGGCCATATTATTCAAGTTAATTCTATTCTCCCCCATAAAAATCGCTATTTCATTCTCCCATTTTTTTTCAATCACTGGAAATATTCTCGTTTCAAATTTGTGCATTGAAACAACCTTGTTATTGTATTTTACAAAATATTTAAAGTTTTCCCGCTGCCACTCTAAGTCAATGTTACTATTTCGAGGATGCAGATGCTCTCCTGCTGTACTCATTAAATATTTCTTCACTTTCCTTAACACAGAAATTCTTCCCTCCACAACCACTTCAAAAATTTCTAACCCTTTATTATTATGTGTGTATTCATTCTGATTTACTATAAATTTTCTATTCACATTCATTCCTTTGTCATAAAACCGAAATGAAGCAACATTGTGTACTGTAAACGTTTTTATCGTCTCTTTTTCTTTGACCAATACCAATCCCAGCACCTGGTCAAAGGCTATGTGACCTACCAAAACCTGTTGGTCTTGCAAAACTAATACCCCTGAATGCCAATCATCATTGTATTTTCCATAGGATACATTTTGTATCATAAGCAAAATAAGAACGAATACGGTATATTTTAATTTGGTAAGTATTTCCATGATAAATCAATTATGTTAACTTTAATTTTACATAAAATTAACAATTAATTTACATAGAACAAACTAAAAAAGCACCTCCGCTTCTGAAGGTGCTCTACGGAGTTAACTACGCTCCACTACTTAACTAACAATATGAAGAATTTCCGTCAGTTTTTCTATTAAATGTGTTGGCTTTTCTTTTTTCAATGTTTTTTTATCATCCGCTCCAGTAGTTACCCCTATGACCAAACCACATCCTGCTTTCAAGCCCTCTTGGATATCGGATACCGTATCTCCTACCTTGACTACATTTTTTACTTTATTCACCTTGGTTTCAGCCATTGCTTTGAAAATCATATCAGGGTAAGGTCTTCCGTTCACCACTTCATCACTGGTTACACTGCAATCTATTAATTCGTCCTCTTGCCATTTTAGATTTTCCAAAATTACCTCCACCACTTTTCTACTAAATCCTGTATCTAGTGCAATTTTAATTCCCTTTTTCTTAAGCGCCCTAAACGTTTCGGTTACCCCCTCCTTTTCTGCAACATTTTCCTTCACCTGATAAAAAGCAATCATTTCCTCCTGAAATCTCTCAAATATCTCATTAATAAATGCTTTGTCAATTGGTCTATCTCCAGCATATTTAAATTCTAAAAGTTGCTTAATGGCGGTGGGCTTTGCGAGTCCCATGACACTATTTGCAGCTTTCCTACTGATTTCCATGCCATATGCCTTAAAGGCTATAATCAATGCTTCATGCACATCATCATTATCATAAACCGTAGTGCCTGCCATGTCGAATACTATTAGTTCTATTTTCATTAATTTTCAACTATTAGATTTTTATTGAACATTTCCTTTACCACCTCACCTATTTTTCTATCGTTTTTATACACTATTCCTAAAAAAGCAGCGGCCGTTTTTGCCACTTGATTTTGATAATATTGCCCTTCTGTCCTTATCTCACCCAATGCCTCCGTATCTGGTCCAATGGCGGCAAGCCAAATCTCTCCTCCGCCACGAATTTTGATGCCATGACTTCTCCAGGTATCTTTTGGCACCGTGCCTCTGCCATGATCGGTGGTGATAATCATGGTTGTTTTATCTTTGTATTCTTCCTCAGACTGAATATATTCCCATAGACCTTTAATATATTGATCCGTTTGATGTGCTGATTTTAGATACTCATCATACCTGCCATCATGTGCAAAATCATCCGTTTCTCCGTAGGCAATATATACCACTTTCGGTTTATTTTTCTTAATGTATTCCAGTGCATAATGGTGGGTAAAAACATCTAGTCTCACTCCACCCCATGGACTCCGAATTTCTTTTTGTAGTTCATTCAGAAATTGCTCCCTTTCAGTTATATCATCTCCAACATACGGTTCAAATCCTGCATTAACGGGAACGCCACTTCTTTTTTCGTTGATGATATAAGGGAAAACATCCCAAGAACCGAAAGCTGCAACTTTTCCTTTGTAAGCACCCCTGTTGAAAAACTCTAAAACAGTTGTATTAGGATTGGGTATTTTTGCATTACTTTTTATTCGCTTATTATCTGCAAATCCACATAAAATCTCTGAATAACCCGGATAAGAAAACCACATATTATTAGTGCAATTCACTTTGTTATTGTGCTTTCTGTTTCCATATAACTGTCCTTCATGGGCTAATATATTCCAAAAAAAAGGCATCAAAGTCTCTCGTCTGTTTTGCATGTCATCTTTCCAAAATCTATTTTTTAAATCTTTGGGATTATGGACATATTTTTTATCATCAATGAGTGAAGAATCGGCACCACCGTAAAGCTCCTGCCATCTTAACCCATCCATGGTTACTATAAATATATTTTCTGTTTTCAGCTTTTGGCTTTTACCCTTAAAGGCTAAAAGGAGAAGAAATAATAAAATTATCTTTGTTAGTGTTTTCATATTCAAATTAAATTTGCGGTTAGAAAAAGGAAAGAGAAAGTAATTTTCTCTTTCCAAACCAAATTAATTGCTATAAACTCAAAATATAGCACACTCAATTAAACAACAATTTACTTTTCCCACCATACCTTGGTGTTAATATCATCTACTCCTTGTACTGCCACTGCAGCGTCATAGTTATCTTTATTCAGTGTTTGTTGTTCATCAGGATAGTGAAAACGAACAGGAACTTTGTTACCATTTACATTATCCGGACCAGGTACAATGAAAGTAGGTAGTCCAGTTCTCCTAAAATCATACCATGCTTCATACCCAACCAAAAAAGACCCCAACCATTTCTGTGTCATAATGGTTTCAAGATTATTATCATAGGCCACCCCCACGCTTGTTAAATAATCCGCTGGCATGTCAACAGTCCAGTACTCGAATGACGCCTTCACACCATTCTCATAGTAGGTTTTTGCATCACCGGAAATCATTCCTTTTTGTGCGGCTTCCGCTAATATAAATTGTAACTCCGCATACTGCATGATTACTGCATCTACACTATTTGGCTCTTCAAACATGATTTTACCAAGTCGTGAAACATTGTTAGCTCCACCATTATAGGTCGTTGCATTATTTTCACTCAGCCCATTTGGCATACCTGCATAAAGTGCTGGGTCATCATCTGGGTTATCTGTTGGTCTAAACCATTTGAATAACCTTGGATCATTCCTATCCTTTAACACTTTTTCTATTGTTAAGCTTAAACGATGTTCATCAAATCCACCAACTCTACCCGCATTTGGAGGCCAGGTATTTGGTCTCTCGGCAAGAAATTTCATCAAAGCATTGTCATCATTGCTTTCAAAAATTGGTTGGTTATCAATGATGCTTTGAAGCTCTGCAGCGATGTCCCTTTTATTAGATATCCTCATCAAGGCTCTGATTTTCAGCGTATTTGCAAATTTCACCCATTTAGACATATCACCGTCATATAGCAAATCTCCCCCAATTGCCTTCCCATTTACTTGAATAATACTTGCCGCATTTGTAAGGTCAGCCAAAATACCATTATAAATATTCTCTTGTGTGTCATAAGTAGGCTTAAAAACACTTTCTGTTTTTCCTTTGGTAGCTTCAGAATAAGGTACATCCCCCCAGGTATCTGTGAGCACCATATACATCCATGATTTCATAATCAGGGCTGTCGCTTCATAATTTGGGTTTTCTGTCTCTTTGGCTATCGCAAGGATATTGCTTATCTCTCTAAGCTTGCCATAAAAGTCATTCCACAATCCAGTGTTTGAACCCCATAAGTACATATCAAATCCAGTAAAATTGATTTTAGCTGTATGTTGCGCTACAATATCTCCACCATTGTAGGCTTCCTGAGATATTTTTGTTGCCGTTGTTTTAATCACTCCTGCCAATAGCAAGTCTGCTGAAACTGACTCAGGTCTATTTGGATTTTTATTTATCTCCTCAAATTGATCGGTACAGCCCAGTGTCATAAAAAGTACTGCCATTCCTATGTAAATAATTTTATTTATCTTTTTCATGATTATTAATGCTTAATAATAATTGTTAAAGTTTAAAGTTAATGTTAAAACCAATGCTTCGAGAACTTGGTGTTGCCATATCTTCCACACCCGGAACAATGGTTCCTCCGTTAAATGAAATAGCCTCTGGATCGAAATGTGATTGCTCTGTCCATAACGCTAGGTTTCTTCCCACGATGGAAAAAGTCACATCTCTGAATGGTAAACCTCCCATCATTTTATTTGGTAAAGTATAGCCCAGTTTTACTTCTCTTAGTTTTACGAAAGAGGCATCAAACATTCCTTTCTCTTCATTTCCACGGTTATAATTCCACCAGTGATAATCCCTGCTTGAGATTACTTTATCATTTTTCCTGTAAGTTCCATCTGCATTTTCAATCACTCCTTCTGATATGATGCCATCTTCTCTTCCTCTAGTAGTAAAGTCCATCATGCCTGATGTACCACCGATTAAGATTGTTCTAGACATAATCACACCACCTTTTCTCCAATCAAACAAGAAATCGAAATTGATGCCTTTATAGCTAAAACTATTACTGAATCCCATCATAAAATCAGGGTTGTAATTTCCTAACTTTTTAAGCTTTGGATCTCTTTTTGAAAACCCGTTTTCATCATGAATGATTTGGCCTTTAAACTCACCTTCTTGTACTTCCTCAAAACCAGTACCATAGACATCTCCCATCCTTTCTCCTACCTTGGCTACGACAGTCAGGTAATTACCAGATATTACGTAAGTGTCCAAATTATCTTCGGGAGACAACGCTATCACCTTGCTTCTATTTCTAGTGAAGTTGACATTCATATTCCACTTAAAGCTATTTCCCAAGTCAATAGGTGTTGCAGATAACATTAACTCAATGCCACTGTTTTGAATTTTTCCAGCGTTAATTATTTTTTGCGAATAGCCAGAGGTTCTATCCACTGGTATCCCAATGATTTGGTTTTTATTATCTGCTTTATAATAGGTAAAATCTAACCCCAACCTACCATTGAAAAAGCGCAAATCAGCACCTACTTCAAAAGAGGTCTGAATTTCAGGTTTTAATTCATTGTTTTTAAGGGTACTTGATTCTGATCCAATTTGTGTGCCACCATGCGGTTGATTAAAACTGAATGTATTAGCCAAATTATAAGGATCGGTATCATTTCCAACTTGTGCCCATCCCCCTCTTATTTTAGCAAATGACAATGCACTGTTAGAAGACACCTCAAGCATATCTGTTACTATTGCACTTAAAGATACGGATGGGTAAAAATAGGAGTTATTATCTGCTGGCAAAGTACTTGACCAATCATTTCTGGCAGTGATGTCCAAAAAGACCATATTTTTATAACCAATATTTGCAAATCCATACACACTATTTACGCGCTTCTGCTGGTCAAATTGTGATGTAACTAATGGAATCGCAGCGTTTCCAAAATTATAAACATTTGGTACCAATAATTGGTTGGCACTTGTTCTATTATAGTTATCCGTAACATCTCTTCTATTTGCTCCTCCAGATACTTTCAATGCCCAGTCTGTACTCAATTCTTTGTCATAGGTTAGCATAAAATCCGTATTTGTTTCTTGAAAGAATATATTGTCCTCTCTGTACTGCCCATCAGAAAACCGCTGG
>CAYRIF010000183.1:0-7631 GCA_964424205.1 uncultured Roseivirgaceae bacterium
AATCAAGAGTTGCGACTCATCTCTAAAGATACAATTTTGAAAGCTATTCACAACAAACTCATAATTTTATTGTCTATTTTCTAGTTGCGACTCATCT
The DNA here is from genome assembly GCA_964424205.1 of uncultured Roseivirgaceae bacterium. Taxonomy (GTDB): domain Bacteria; phylum Bacteroidota; class Bacteroidia; order Cytophagales; family Cyclobacteriaceae; genus CAYRIF01. Next base: position 98 of record CAYRIF010000183.1, read on the forward strand.
CTAAAGATACAATTTTGAAAGCTATTCACAACAGGTAGTACGGCATATAATAGAAATCAAGAGTTGCGACTCATCTCTAAAGATACAATTTTGAAAGCTATTCACAACACATCCATCTTGCACCTGCTATACTCATATGTTGCGACTCATCTCTAAAGATACAATTTTGAAAGCTATTCACAACCAATATTTCCGCAAGGAATTGTTATAGTCTGTTGCGACTCATCTCTAAAGATACAATTTTGAAAGCTATTCACAACATGCATTTAGATACTTTTTCTATGAGACTTGTTGCGACTCATCTCTAAAGATACAATTTTGAAAGCTATTCACAACTCATTAGTAGGTGGCTCAATAGGTAGATAAGTTGCGACTCATCTCTAAAGATACTCCCGATAGCCATCGGGATTGAAAGCTATTCACAACTTAGCAGCCACTCGTTGTAACTTAAGCGCAGCGATCTTACGACCCAATCCAACCCTTTCTCTTTTAATTCTTCTGTAAGGGGGCTTAAAAGTATTCAATAAAGTGACCCTACTACTTTAAACAGCGGGGCTCCAGTGTGATTGAAACTAAAATTACCTTACCTTTATGCTTTGATACCAAGGGTGTAAATGCAAAACATAAAAACGAATCTAAAGGAATTATCTCAGGCATTGGAGGGGCAGCTTTTTACCGATAAAATGCTGCGCACCATCTACGCCACAGATGCCTCGGCGTATCAAGAAATGCCACTTGCGGTGGCAATTCCAAAAACAAAGGAAGATATAAAAACCCTGATAGTATTTGCCAAAGAAAATCAAACGGCTTTGATTCCTCGTGCGGCGGGGACTTCGCTTGCTGGTCAGGTCGTAGGCAACGGCATTGTGGTCGATATCTCAAAGCACTTTACTAAAATAGTAGATGTAAATACTACAGAAAAATGGGTCAAAGTGCAGCCTGGTGTGGTGCGCGATGAGCTGAATTATTTTTTAAAAGCGCAAGGTTTATTCTTTGGTCCAGAAACCTCCACTGCCAATCGGGCAATGATTGGTGGTATGGTAGGTAATAATTCTTGTGGAACAAACTCGGTGGTGTATGGAAGTACCAGAGCGCATCTGTTATCAGTCAAAGCAATATTGAGTGATGGTACGGAGGCGGAATTCTCAGCCCTGACCGAAACAGCGTTTAACCAAAAATGTCGTGGCGAAAATACTTCGGGGCAGTTAGAAACTGCTATTTATAAATCTATTAATACCATACTTTCTGATGTGAAAAACCAGGAGGAAATAAGAGCGCATTATCCTAAAACATCAATTCCTAGGAGGAATACAGGTTATGCCTTGGATTTGCTACTAGAGACACAACCATTTTCTGAAAATGAGATCCCATTCAATATGTGTAAATTGATGGCTGGATCGGAGGGAACGTTGGCATTTGTGACAGAAGTCAAGCTGGGGTTGGTGCCCTTGCCTTCCAAAAACAAGACGTTGCTTTGCCTGCATTGTAATTCAATCGATGAATCTTTACGGGCTAACTTAGTAGCATTACAGTATAATCCAACGGCATGTGAGCTGATGGATCACTATGTACTGGAGTGTACCAAAGAGAATATTGAGCAGCGAGAGAACCGTTTTTTCGTAAAAGGAGACCCAAAAGCCATTCTTGCCATTGAGCTGACAGGGAGTGCCATGGAGGAAGTGGAGAAAAGAACAGCCGCATTAATTGAGGAATTGAGGGCAAATAAAATGGGCTATCATTTTCCTGTTGTTAAAGGAGAGGACATTGCTAAAGTGTGGAATTTGAGAAAAGCAGGCTTAGGATTATTGGCAAATATTCCTGGTGATGCCAAAGCAGTACCAGTGATTGAAGATACGGCAGTGGATGTGAAAGACCTGCCCGAATACATCAGAGATTTTAATAAGATTCTGGACAAGCACGGATTATATAGTGTACACTATGCACATGCAGGTTCAGGAGAATTGCACTTACGACCAATTATCGATCTGAAAACAGAAAGAGGAAATGAACTGTTTAGAATTATAGCCGAGGAGATAGCACAATTGGTAAAAAAGTATGAAGGTTCATTGAGTGGGGAACATGGCGATGGCAGACTACGCGGTGAGTTCATAGCATATATGGTAGGAAAGAAAAACTATCAATTGCTCAAAGCGGTAAAAAAAGCATGGGATCCAGATAGTATTTTTAACCCCAATAAAATAGTGGACACGCCACCGATGAATACGCAGCTTCGGTTTTCTCCTGGACAAAAAACCACTGATTTTGATACGGCGTTTGATTTTGAGGATACGCATGGAATTGTTAGGGCTACTGAAAAGTGTAATGGTTCTGCAGATTGTAGGAAAACGGAAATCACAGGAGGAACGATGTGCCCAAGCTACATGGCAACCCGAAACGAAAAAGATACGACTCGTGCCAGAGCAAACATATTGCGTGATGCTTTAACAAATTCGGATGCTGCTTTCGACAATCAAGAGATTTTGGAAGTGATGGATTTATGTCTGTCATGCAAAGGCTGCAAATCGGAATGTCCATCCAATGTGGATATTGCTAAGTTGAAGGCGGAGTCTTTGCACCAATATTATAAAGTGCATGGCGTGCCCTTTAGAACCAAAATGATTGGAAACTTTAACAAGTCCTATAAACTGGGTGCTTTGATGCCAAGTGTTTTTAATTTTTTTGCTTCCAACAAACTCACCTCTAATTTGATCAAAGGAACAATGGGCTTTGCCAAAGCGCGGAGTTTGCCATTATTATATAAAACAACGTTGAGGAAGTGGCATGCTAAAAATAAAAGGGATAATTTCGGAATATCAGAACAGGTCGAACAAAAAGGGAAGGTATATCTTTTTTGTGATGAGTTTACAGACTTGACAGATACAGAAATTGGTATTATTACTATTAAGCTTTTAACCAAACTGGGTTATGAAGTGGTGATTCCAAAACATTTGGAAAGTGGGCGAACATATATATCCAAAGGACTTTTGAAAGAAGCAAAAAAAATAGCGATTGAAAACGTAAGATTGCTAAAGGACCAGGTTTCTGATAGCACACCACTTTTAGGTATCGAGCCATCGGCAATTTTAACGTTGCGAGATGAATACTTGACACTCGTTCCTAAAGAATTACGAGGGGATGCAATTGATTTATCAAACAATACCCTGATGGTGGATGAGTTCATAGCCAAAGAGATGGACAAAAGAAAAATTGATAAGTCACAGTTTACCAAAGAAAAGCAACTTATAAAACTCCATGGACATTGCCATCAAAAATCATTGGCGTCACTTGTGCCAACAAAAAAAATGCTGTCACTTCCAGAAAATTATGAGGTACATATAATTCGTTCGGGATGCTGCGGAATGGCGGGATCATTTGGCTTTGAAAAGGAGCATTATGAACTTTCCATGCAGGTTGGCGAACTTGTTTTATTTCCAACAGTAAGAAAGCAACCAAAAGAAGTTATTATTGCTGCACCAGGCACCAGTTGTCGCCATCAGATCAAAGATGGAACGAAGAGAACGGCAAAACACCCAATTGAGATTCTTTGGAATTCCATCAAAAAGTGAAGAAATAAATAGGGCAAATTTGTCGCTTCAACTAAAATTTAATTAGGTATCTTTAAGTAGTTGATTTACTGCCTATTATATAAGAATGGATGGTGAATGTGCTTAACAAGCAGCAAACATAGTATTCTTATGATATTCTTTTTATTAATAATATATTAAGAGACTAAAAAGTTACAAATTATTGTTAATTTTAAGCATGTAAGGTTTTGGGAAGAATTCAACGAAATTATTAGGTATCATTTAAATAAACAAGGACTGAATGGCTAAGTTAAAAAACATTATTAAGCAACTGTCACAAGACGATTATCAGAATATCCATAACCAATTAATAGAAAGTAATGCTGAAAAATCGGCATATTTATTGAAGTCAATGCGAGAGAAGCAGGTGTCCGACAATAAGGTAATGGAAGAGTTGGAAGTAAATACCAATGCCTACTATACATTAAGGTCACGACTGAATCAAAAAATAGAAGAGTATTTGTTGCAACAAATGGAAAGTCCACGGACAGATATTCTGAAAAAAGTTGCCAATGTAAACGAGATAATCTTTACAAAGAAAAGAGCCATTGCAGTAGCCACATTGAAAAAATTGGAGAAAGAACTTATTGATTATGATTTGTCGAATGAGCTAACGGTTGTTTATAAATCACTGAAAAAACTGCATATCAATACCCCAGATAGGTTTAATTATTCGCAATCTTATAACCAGCATGTTGCTTATATGTTGGCGATTGACAAGGCTGAGGAATTGCTTGCTGATTACTTCAAAAAATATGGTACGTTTTCACTTTCTGGAGACGAGACTGATAAATTAGCGCTGACGCTACTCAATAGAGAGATGAGTAATGTTTGTGGCTTGTACGATTCGCACAGACTGTATGTATACCAAAGCTGCATGAGTGTATGGCACAGGATGTTTGTGGAGACAGAAGAATCTTATGACGATAATCTAGAGCCACTAGAAGATATTCTTGATAATGTTGAAAAGATATTTAATTCATATCACCTGGACTCGATTTACTATCACCTGAAATTGGTGTATGAATTCCTAAAACTTGAATATTATAATCACTATAAAGTATTTAGGAAAGCAGAGAATTTTTATGAGGAAATCAACGAGGCTACATCGACCCTACTTTCAAACTACAGTTTGTTTACCTACCCACCGCAATTCTTGTTAACCAAGATTAATAGAAATGTGCGTATGGGTGTTGAGGAGGAGATGTATGAAGAAAGTGAAGCATTGTTTCAAGATTTTGAAATAGACAAAAATGATGTGCCAAAATATGTGACCTATGTGATTTATAGAGCCCTGGCGTGCTACTATGCCGATAAGCCTAATGAGGCGGCACGTTACATCAACAATCTACTAAATGACATCAGCCTTAAAAATTATCCTTTTGCACAGTTAGAAGTGAAAGTTATATTGGCACTTCAATATTGTTTGATGAATGACTTTGATTTGTTCAATCAGTTGATTAATAGTATTCAACGACAAATCAGACTTTTGGGAAAAGAAAATTGTGAGCACATTTTGATATTCACCAAGATTCTAAAAATTTCTATGAACGATATGAAAAAGAACAAGGGTGAAAAAATCAGAGCCTTGGTAGACAGGATGCAAGGGTTAAAAGTTGATTACTTTGCACCAACACTATATGTGAAGCTAGATGAAAAGTTTATTGGTAAAATGAGCTAAGGAAAATAGCACGTGAATGTTATAAAAGTCCGCTCTGAATATTCAGGATGGACTTTTTCTTTCACAAATTTTTTTGAGGGAACAAAAAAATAACCCGTCCACTAATTTATGGGCGGGCTGTAAATTTTATTAGATTAAATACTCAACTTACTCAGATTCTCTTGGGTCAGCGGCTTATTGATATATTTTTTAACTGCAGTATATTTTTTAGACTTATCTAAATCCTGAGGATTAATAGAAGAAGTCAACATAATAATGCTACATTTCTTTTTGGTTGCTTCTCTAAGTTTTTCGAATTCATCTAAAAACTGAAACCCATCCATGAGCGGCATGTCAATATCCAGAAAAATAATATCAGGTAACGCATTATCAGCAACGCCTTCTAATTTTTCTATATTTTTCAAAAATTCAATGGCGCTTTTTGCACCAGTGTGAGTGAAAATATTTCCTGCAATATTTGAGGCTTCTATCATCTTCTGATTAATGAGGTTATCAATCTCATTGTCGTCGATAAGCATGATGGTATTAAATTTATTATCAGCCATATTTTGTCTTCTTATGTTTTAATTGTTCGGTATAGTCAAAAGTAATGAAATTATAGGGCAATTTAAACGATTTCTTTGATTCTTCACAAAAAACCCTTTAATAATTGTGTTTCCCTTATAAATCAAACTTTATTCCTTGCGCAAGTGGTAGTCCAACACCATAATTGATGGTATTTGTCTGTCGGCGCATATATACTTTCCACGCATCTGATCCAGACTCTCTACCACCGCCAGTTTCTTTCTCTCCACCAAAGGCGCCGCCAATTTCGGCACCTGATGTGCCTATATTTACATTTGCAATGCCACAGTCAGAACCTGCCTGTGATAAAAACTGCTCCGATTCACGCATATTATTCGTCATAATGGCTGATGACAACCCTTGCGGCACATCATTTTGCATGGCAATTGCTTCTTCAAGCTCCGCATATTTCATAAGGTATAGAATAGGCGCAAAAGTTTCCTGTTGCACAATTTCATATTCATTTTTTACTTCGAAAATTGCGGGTTTCACATAGCATCCAGAGGTATACTTTTTACCTTTTAAGGCGCCACCTTCTACCACTACTTTTCCACCTTGCTCTTTTGCTTTAGCAATCGCATTCAGATACATCTCCACTGCATCCTTGTCAATAAGCGGCCCAATATGACTTTTCTCATCTAACGGATTACCAATGTTTAATTGCCCGTATGCGCTTGCTAATTTTTCTTTTACTTTGTTATAAACACTTTTGTGAATAATTAGCCTTCTGGTAGAAGTACAACGTTGTCCTGCCGTACCCACTGCCCCAAATAGCGCGCCGATAATAGACATATCGATGTCTGCATCTTTACTGATGATGATGGCATTGTTTCCTCCTAACTCTAACAATGCTCTACCCAATCTTGCACCAACTGCACCGCCAACCAATTTACCCATTCGAGTAGACCCTGTCGCAGAGATAAGCGGTACTCTTTTGTCATGTGAGAGCATCTCACCAATTTTATAATCGCCAATCACAAGGTTTGATACACCTTCTGGGACATTATTTTTCTTAAAAACCTTTTGCGCAATATTCTGACAAGCAATAGCAGTTAAAGGTGTTTTCTCAGAGGGCTTCCAAATGCAGACGTCTCCACATACCCAAGCAAGCATGGTATTCCATGACCAAACTGCCACAGGGAAGTTAAAGGAAGAAATTATTCCTACTAAGCCAAGTGGATGATATTGCTCATACATACGATGCGACTCCCTTTCTGAATGCATCGTCAGCCCATACATTTGTCGCGATAAACCCACAGCAAAATCACAGATATCAATCATTTCTTGCACTTCTCCCAAGCCTTCTTGGTATGATTTCCCCATTTCATAGGTTACTAGCTTTCCTAGGGCTTCCTTATTTTCTCTTAGTGCTTCTCCTATTTGCCTCACCACTTCCCCTCTTTTTGCACCTGGTTCCAATCGCCATGTGGTGAACGCTTTTTGTGCAGTTTTAATGACTTTTTCGTAATCCTTTTTCTCAGCACTTCGCACTTGCCCAATAACTTGCCCATCTACGGGAGAGAAGGAGGTGATTATTTCCCCTTTGGTATCGAACCATTTTTCACCCGTTGATGCTCCCGCGTTTTTTGTTTTTACACCTAGCTTTCTAAGTGCTCTTTTTATCTCGTATTTGTCTGTTGCCATGATGGGTTTTTTATGTTGTTTATGTTTGGCAAAAGTATCGAAAGATTTGCTTTATAAAGAT
>CAYRIF010000184.1:0-7607 GCA_964424205.1 uncultured Roseivirgaceae bacterium
TAGGTCTTTTAAAAACAAATAAATGAAAAAGAAGATAATTTATATCATCGTATTCGTAATCATAACCCTGATTGGTTTTTTAGGTTATAAAACCATTACCAAAATCAACACCAAAGAAAAAATAACAGTACAGTTACAAACCATGCCTGGCTTTAATTTGCTATCAATGGATAGTACGGCATTTACAAATCGTAATCTCAATTTAGCTCAACCTACAGTGATAATTTTCTTCAATAGTGAATGCCCACACTGTCAGTATGAGGCAACCGCCATTGGTGAAAACATCAATGCATTTGCTCATGTAAACTTACTCATGATGTCAGTAGAGCCATTGGCTAAAATAAAAGCTTTTGCAACGGACTACAGACTCGATATGCCTAAGGAAATTCATTTGACACAAATTAGAGAAGCGGTTGTTTTTGATACTTTTGGGTCAATATCGGTGCCCCATATTTTTATTTATAATCAGCAGCAAAAACTAGTCAAAGAATTTAAAGGAGAAGTGAAAATTGAGGCTATTTTGAAGTATTTGTAAGTCTTTTAACAGGCCTAACAGGTTTTTACACCTACGCCAAGGCTACGGTGTACAGGGAAAACCGGTTAGGTCTAAGTCAAACTACTATGAACAAAAAATTAATACAAAAAACGTGGATACAGCAGCATGACCAGTCGGATTGTGGGGTGGCATGCTTGGCGTCGGTCATCAGGTTTCATGGTGGTGAAAGCAAACTAGAAAAGTTGCGTGAACTCAGTGGCACTAGTAAGCAAGGCACTACTTTGTTAGGATTGTACCAAGCCGCCAATCAATTGGGGTTTGAAGCAGGAGGCTATGAGGCGGATATGGAAAATTTGAAAAAAATAGAGACTCCCGTCATCCTTCACGTGGTAATGGACGAGCGCCTCAACCATTATGTTGTTTGCCATGGTTATGAAAATGAGGTTTTTACCATTGCCGACCCTGCCAAAGGAATCAGTACTTACACAGCGGAGGCGCTATTAGCCATTTGGAAAACCAAAACGTTGTTGCAATTAAAACCAAATGCACAATTTGTCAAGAAAGAAGCGATAAAGTTTCGCAAAAAAAATTGGGTAATTAATCTCGTCAAAGAAGACTACAACTTACTAGCGGTCGCCTTATTTTTAGGGATTATTATTACAATTTTAGGCATGGCAACGGCTGTTTTTTCGCAAAAACTAATTGATGAAATGCTACCCGCTCGAGATATTTCCAAGTTGACTTTAGGGTTGTCATTACTTGGTGTGCTGTTGATATCTCGTAGCGGGCTTAGCTATCTCAGGGGACTTTTCCTAATTCGCCAAAGTAAGGATTTTAATAATCGCATCATCAACAAATTTTATGGTGCCTTGCTGCATTTGCCCAAATCTTTTTTTGACACGCGCAAAACAGGAGCGTTAATTGCTAGAATGAATGATACAAGTCGGATTCAAGGTGCGATTAGTTATTTGGCAGGTAATATTATTATTGATATCCTGATTTTGATTATTTCTTCCAGTTTTATCTTTACCTATTCTTGGGAAATAGGTGTTTTGGCTTTGGTGAGTATTCCGTTGTATGCCTTACTCGTTTGGCGATACAACCAACAAATCATTGATAGTCAAAAAGAAGTGATGGGTGCTTATGCCAAAAATGAAAGCAACTATGTGGATACTATGCAAGGTATCGCTGTCATCAAGGGGTCAAACAAAGAAGCATTGTTTGAAGCGGTCACAAAAACAGTCTATGGTTTTTTCCAAGACAAAATATTTGCTTTGGGGAAGTTGAATATTATCTATGGTCTACTGTCCGAATTGATTGGAGTGATACTAATATTAGCAGTCATCGGGTTGTCTTCTTTTATGGTGCTAGCCGATGAATTACTGCTAGGTGAAATGGTCGCAATTTTATCCATGGCTGGAGGCATCATTCCTGCGGTCAATCGGTTGGCTATCTCCAATATAAGATTGCAAGAAGCCAAAGTTGCTTTTGATCGTATGTTCGAATTTGCTGATATTGACCCTGAGTATTTGACTACTTCATATAAGAATGATGCAGCACTTCCTACGCCAAAACCCTTGAAGCAATTCAATATGTTGAAAGTAGAGAACTTAAGTTTCAGATTTGCGGGTAGAAGTCAGTTACTCAAAAGCATCTCTTTCGAAGTAAAAACGGGGGAAATGATAGCGCTTTTGGGTGAGAGTGGTTGCGGTAAGAGTACCACCTTATCCATTCTACAAAAGTTTTATGCCTTTGAATCGGGTGGCATTAAGGTTAACGACGTCAAGTGGGAAGAAATAGACACGAAGGCTTGGCGAAATGTCATTGCTACCGTGCCACAGGAAGTAAAATTATTCAATGCTTCGCTATTGGAAAATATTTGCTTGGGAGATGTTCAAAAAGAAGCCGAGACGGTGGTAGCCTTCTGCAAAGAATTTGGATTTGATACTTTTTTCGAAGCATTACCACAAAACTATCTGACTATTTTGGGAGAAGAAGGGGTCAATCTTTCTGGTGGTCAAAAACAATTGGTAGCACTGGCAAGGGCATTGTATCGAAAGCCCCAGCTTTTATTGCTGGATGAGGCGACCGCAGCAATGGATAGCAATACAGAACGATTTATTATGAATATTTTACAAAAATCAAAAAATGAAATGGGTGTTATATTGGTAACCCATCGCATCAAAACCGCCTCCAAGGCCGACAGAATTTACATTATGGAAGATGGCGTAATACAAGGGGAGGGTAGCCCGCAAGCATTACTGTTGACTGATAATTTTTATAGTGCTGCTTATCGGGAGTTGGTGGGGTAAAGATGGTTTCTACAAATAGCAGTTTTATTTTTACATCATTATCCTTACATTTAGCTAAAACAAATGAACTCATATAACCCGCATTATTCACGGTATTTTTAAAACACCAAGGAAAAACAGCGAAATATACTGCGTAACAGTATAATAGGGCAAAAATAAATAGCCCAAATTTAGGGTGCTTGCAATCATCTTCATGCATCCGCTACGCCTGCCTGGCTGCAAAACCTTTGAAATAGCACACGATGGCTGCATGTTTCTCCTGATAAATATCGGGATTGCGGCTACACGAAGCTAATCGCGTGAATAATGCAGGTTAGTAGGAGTAAAACAAATCTATGGAGGTTTTTTTACTATCGAAATCGCAACATACTTATAATCCATAGATTATAAATTTAGTAAAAGAAAAATAATATATTCAAAAATCGTAGCTCCTAGATAACCAACCGTGTTTTTTTCACCAAATCATAAATGGTTAATTTTAGTGGAATACATTTTAAAGTTGGGTTAAGAAACATGAAAACATATTCACTATCTTTGCATAACTCAATATTTTTCTAGTGAACAACAACCTAACCGACGGACTAAATTTCATCTCAAAACTAACATATCAACGGTTTTGGAATGCTACAAAGGTGGTGGTCAGTTACGTGGTTTCTAAGATTACCAAAAACCCAACACATTGGGGAATGCCGCTGAGCATTTCTTTCGAGCCTACTACATCCTGTAATTTACGCTGCCCTGAATGCCCAAGTGGGTTACGGTCTTTTACACGGCCCACAGGAATGCTGGAAGCTGATTTGTTCAAAAAAACGATGGATGAATTAGAAAACACCTTGCTCTATTTGATTTTTTATTTTCAGGGAGAGCCTTTTCTTAATACTAAATTTTTAGAATTGGTAAAGTATGCCTCCTCAAAAAATATCTATACAGCAACCTCCACCAATGCGCATTACCTGAATGATGCGGTGGCAAAAAAAACGGTAGCATCGGGATTAGATCGTCTTATTATTTCTATTGATGGCACCACGCAAGAAACGTATCAATCATATAGAATCGGGGGAAAGTTAGAGAAAGTCATTGAAGGAACTAAGCATATCATCAAGTGGAAAAAAGAACTGAAATCAAAAACGCCGCATGTGGTTTTTCAGTTTTTGGTGGTGCAGCCCAACGAACATCAAATTGCTGAAGTAAAAAAACTCGCCAAAAAACTAGGTGTAGATGAAGTAGGCTTAAAAACCGCCCAAATTTATGATTATAAAAATGGCGCTGATTTAATTCCTACCATTGATCAGTACTCCCGTTACAAAAAAAATAACGATGGCACCTATTCCATCAAAAACAAATTGCTCAATCACTGCTGGAAAATGTGGCATTCGTGTGTCATCACCTGGGATGGCAAAGTGGTACCTTGCTGTTTTGACAAAGATGCGCATCATCGATTGGGTGACGTAAGCCAAGAACCATTTGCCAAACTTTGGAAAAGTGATGACTATAAGACTTTTCGAGCAAGCCTCCTCAAATCTCGCACCGAAATTGAGATGTGTAAGAACTGTACAGAGGGCACTAAGATTTGGGGGTGATGTCAATTTATTTCTACTGTCTCTTTAACCAATAATACTCATAGAGTGCCCGCAATCCAAGGGTTAAAGCAATCGGCATAAAAGCAGCATTATACCCCTGCGGAATCCATTTCCAAAGCACAGCCAATAGCACCATCAAAACTGCTGTGAATAAAAAGTACGATTTTAAAAATGCTGGTTTCTTTTTTTTTAACAACAAAAATGCGACTGGTAAGTGTAACGGAATCGCCCATAACAAATTCATGTTATTTGAAGCTGCCTTATGATCTGTGGCTACCCAAAGAACAAATAGAAAGAGACCAATCAACCCAAAAATTCCAAAAAGTGTTACATCAATTCCTTTTTTTATTTTTTCTTTCCTATACCCTAAAAAAGTGATAACAGCCACCACTACAAACAAAGACCAAAAGACTAAATTTGGGGTGAAAATCTGCCCCTCTACAAAAGAGTTTTTAGGTTGGGACTGGAAGTAAACCGTTGATTTTTTCACAATTGGTTTGAAGCCGTTTGCACCTTTTAAGGTTGCTTTCTGCAATGCCCTTCTGACAAACTCTGGTAAAAACATATACTCTTTAGCACTGGCATGTTTATCGATTGGTAATCCGAGACAAAGATCAATCCCAAAGTCCCCCCAAGGCTGCTGCAAGGTTAGCGAATCAACAAATGTCCTGAAAGTATGTCCAGTTGTTACATAATTTTCATCAAAAACCAAGTCTTCATTAAATACATTTTCAAATACATCCCACACTCTTGTCGCACAGTTATCATAAAAATAATCGTACAAGTAAAACTTATTTTCAGGCAAAGCATTATTTGATAGATAATCAAATATCGCTTGCTTTTGCGTTTGGCTCAAGTCTAACTCTTGCTCAAATACCGACCGGTTATAATATTCATACTGGTAAACCCACCGCTTAAAATCTGCAACGCCAAGCATATAATTTAAGTGACCCCTAGTAAAATTTAAGTAAAAATTGGGTTGATTGAAATCAAAAACCCCATAATTGAAGGCGTAATCTATATGATTCACAGGATCAAAAACCCTGATGGCGCTATGACCAAAAGCCGTATAGAGTTCTTCCTGTCCAGGATCTGCCGTGATAACACTTATTTTGCTTTTTGAAGAAAGCGCTATGGGCGAAGCAATAATATTGCTGCTGCATAAAAATACAAGGACTATAATAATAAGAATTCTCTTCATCACAAAGTATAGTAGGTTTGAAAACTATCTGCAAAATATGATTTTAAACAAAATTAATTAAATTTGAGCTACTAAACTTTCACACGATGCTATCTTGTAAATCGTTATACCATGCTCGACAACTTTGATTACGAAAAATATATTACGCAGGCAGTAGATGCGGTCATAGAATTTGCGCCTGGTTTTTTATTGGCAATTGCCATTCTTTGGATAGGTATGAAAATTGTTAAAAAGCTAAGTTCGCTCATGGCTGTAGGCTTAGAAAAAGCGGGTATCAGCGACAGCATCAGACCATTTATGCTTTCCATCGTGAGTGTAATACTAAAGGTTACGGTGATTTTTATTGTTGTGAGTATCATTGGCATCAACCTCTCTGGGTTTGTAGCCATACTGGCTGCGGCTGGTTTTGCGGTGGGAATGGCGTTACAAGGAAGTTTAGGAAACTTTGCATCTGGCATGCTCATCCTTGTTTTTAAACCATACCAAGCTGGCGATTGGATTATGATTGATGAGCGGTTTGGTCAGGTAGAGGAGATTCAAATATTTAATACCATTGTCACTACTCCTGGACATAAAACGCTGATAATACCCAATAGTCAAATTACCGATGGCATTGTTACTAATTTTTCTAAAACAGATTTCATAAGGCTCGAGTTAAATATTACAATGCCCTATAACGAAAGCTTTCCAAGAGTAAAAAAAATAATTACAGAGGCGCTCATTGAAACCCCAAAAATGCTCACCGACCCGCCACTGGAGATCGGCATTGATTCTTTTGACAGCCATAATGTTATATTGGCAGTACGTCCATATTGTCATCCCGATGATTACTGGAGTGTTACCTACGCCGTGAATGAAAGAATGAAAGCGGCATTCTCTGCAAATAATGTAAAAGTTGCCTACTCTGAAGGTGTGGAAATGGGTGATATTGGAGAATAATTTTCCAACTCTTTAAAAGTGTAAACTTTAAAAAAGTTACCACGTATTATTACTACCTTTGTATTTTTAAACTAATACTTAATAATGTATAAAACTCATGGAAACTACGAATACTGTTATAAACATATATTTAGAAGCTAACCCAAACCCAAACTCTTTAAAATTTGTGGCTAATTTTATGCTTGTGCCAGAAGGAAAAAGTTATGATTTTCCTGATGCTGCCAGTGCAGAACATGCGCCATTAGCAAAAGAGTTATTTGGATTTGAACATGTTGAACGGGTTTTTTACTTAAGCAATTTTATCACCATCACCAAGTCAAGCGAGGTAGATTGGCTTGAAATACAACATGGGCTGAAAGCACATATTAAATCTTATTTAGAATCGGGCAGACCACTTATAACAGAAGCTTATCAAGAGGTTGTTAAAGAAACAAAATTAGAAACGGCGGCAACGACGGGTAGTGACGTAGAAGAAAAAATCAAACAGATTTTAGAAGAATATATCAAACCTGCGGTAGAACAAGATGGTGGTGCCATCAGTTTTCACTCTTATAATGACGGTATTGTTAAAGTGTTATTACAAGGTTCTTGTAGTGGCTGTCCATCAGCCACAATCACGCTAAAAGCGGGCATCGAAAACTTACTGAAGAAAATGATCCCTGATGTAAAAGAGGTGGTGGCCGAAGGGGTCTAACCAATTTTTGTCGCATGGTCTGTGGGGACAGCATAGTCGTTAGCTTAAGGGTGGATGTAATCATGTTTTAACAAGAATTTATGCTGTCAAAGTGCCCTGAAAGGGCGCTAGCTTACTTTTTTACCATAGCATCTACAAAATAGAATATTTATCATCCTTCTAAAATAGGCAATGCTCTACCTTGCTGATTTGGCTTGGTCGAGGCAGGTTTTATCCAAGAAATATAAATGAAAGAGGGCATTTAGAAGTGTTCTGTGAGGACACAGACCACGGAGAAATGAGAAAAAGTACCTTTAAACTTCACTAAGTTAACGACTATGCCGTCTCCATAGACCATGGAGGAGGGGAAGTAAAAGCAGGTTAATAAGTAAACCCAATTGTAATC